>JANNUI010000054.1:0-12046 GCA_031395125.1 Chitinophagaceae bacterium
AATGATCGGGACCATCAATTTAGCCAAGGACCTCACCCAAACGAATGCGGCATTGCGGTCACCCGCCCAGCGGTCCCGGCCCAGCGGAAAGGGAAGTTTTTCAACGATCAGTACCACTGATTATGAAACAAGGATAAAGAATGAAGCCGAGATCTTTTTCCCGGGTGGCGCGCAGGTTATAACCTTAAGGCTGAGCGATCATTATACCTACATCAATAATAAAAAAGAGATCGGGTACCAGTTATTCTCAATTTCCCGGAAAAAAAATTACAAGTCCGGCGAAGGAGATGATTTTGTGATTCGTTTCCTCTGTTTTTTGATCGAAGATCACCGATTATAATATTCAGCTGAACCCGTCTTAAAAAAAGCAGCCGGTCTTCTCAGACCGGCTGCTTTTATTTATTTGAGCTGGGAATATCAGAACCTCCAGAATATCCCTACCAGCGGTATTTTGTCTTCGCTGGAAATGGCATAGCTCACATTCACCACAAAACGCTTCAATGGGGCAAACCAAAGCCCGACGCCATAACCGGTCGCCATTTTTGATACGCTGTCATAGGGCGCAGGCGCCCACACCCGACCAACATCAACAAAAGCAAACATGCCGATGGAGGCAGGGAACAGGTAGGTCTTCAGGTTGGCCCATTTCCAGCGCAGTTCTGTCTGGTTAAAAAATTTGCTTTTACCAGCAAATCTTTCCCGACGGTAGCCCCGCAGGTCTTCATTGCTGCCGAGGTACTGCGCCTGGTAAAATTCAAAACCGTCGCCCATCGTGGCGCCAAAGCCGGTACGGTTGGCCCATACCAGCCAGTCTTTGGCCAGACCCAGGTGGAAAGTGAATTCAGTATTCAGTTGGGATAAATTATCATAGCTCTTGCTGTTGCCGCCCAGGTAGCGGAAAGAGGTGTTCCAGAGTATCCCTTTAGTAGGTACTACCTTATTATCCCTGGTGTCCACATTCAGCATGATACGGGCCCCAAAGTAGGCCTGCTTCTGGTTAATGGAAGAAGTGAGCCCGGGAGTAGGTGTCACTTCCGCGCTCCGTATTTGATTGAATTTGTCGGTGGAGTCATAAGAATAAAACTGGTAAGTAGGGCCTATCCAGAACATCACTTTATCGGAAAAGCGGTGACGCAGCAGCAGGGAAATATCACCAAGGTCGTAGCGGACCCGGTAAAATTTGAACTTGGTGGGCTTTGTTTTGTAATTCACAGTGTCCATTCCATAGCCAAAAAAATTGGTGGTATTATTTGGCCCTTTGTAATCAATTTCAGTGGTAATGTCGGTTTTGCGGCCGAATACCCCAATGAATTCGTTATTGTACGTAAGCCTGAATGCTTTGGTGGAGAAAGAAAACAGCGTTTTTATCTGGTGCATGGATTTGTAAGGCGTTTTACGGAAACCATGACGGATGTATTTGAGCGTGGGGCCTATCATGAACCCATCATCCGGATTATATCCCACGGTGGCAAAAAATGACTGGAATGGATACTTGTAGCCAAGCCTTTCATACGAGTTCACGATGGTATCGTTGCGCATTTTATTACGGAAAGAGCCTGTCACCGTATTGCTTCCATCCCTCCTGTCGTAGATCATCGTACCGTTTTCTTTTGAAGTATTATCAAACACATCTGCCCCGTCGCCGCCAATCAGCCTTGTTTTGATCTTATCTACGTTGCCGCTTTGTACAAACTTATCATCTCCTCCAAACCCATAAATGCGTACCTCTTTGGTGATAAGGGGATCAAACTTCCGCTCATACATTTTAGTAGAAAGGTTGCCCTCCTTAGTTATTTTATATACTTCTATTAACATGGAACCATCATCACTCCGGATAATATTATACTGTTCAGTTTTATCGCTGCCGGTAATGCTTACTACCTGAGACAGGAAATTATAATACTCCATCACATCGGCTACAATGAAATTGCGGCGGTCCTTCAATGTCTGGGCGATCTTCGGGCCGGAAATATCCCTGATTTCCCGGGGCTGCTGTGCAATGGCCCTGTCTATCACTTCATCCGTCATTTTGGCAAGAAAGCTCTCTGCTTCATTTTTCCAGTCCTGCTCGGTCAGTTGGTTCAGGAAGAACCGGTCAAGGTTTCTTGCGGCAAAATTGAAACGGGCAATACTCTTGGCCTGGGGTTTAAAACCTTCAAGCTGCGGTACCAATGCCCTGCCTTTTATAAATCCGGGCAGGATACCCTGGTTGATATAGAAAGCCTGGTCCCTGTCTTTGGCAATGGGATAATAGGTTTTGCCTTTGCCATTGTCCCAGGCGCCCCAGCTCCACTGGTCTTCGTGGCGGTCCAGGTCCATCACAAACATGTCCAGGATACGAACCCGCAGCATAGCCAGCTGGTCCACATCATTATCATTGTCGTCTTCCAGTTTCTCCACCACTTCATCGGTATCATATCCTTTTTTTACAGAGTCGGGAATTCTTTCTTCGTACAGCACCAGCATGTTCTTAAATTCTTCGCGGTACTCTCCGAGTTTTGGATCATCCCCCACATACATTAGCCTTGGTTTGCCCTGTGGCACACCGGCAGCTGCAGAAAGCACCGACATGGATAAAGCGGCATAGGGGTAAGATGCAGACACCCCGTCGGCCACCAGGTCGGCAGCAGCTTCACTCTCCAGGTTGCCGGGCAGTGTTTTGCTGGTAATATACTTGGTGATGGACCGGATCACATATTGGCGTCCGTCAGCGGTTTCGAACCGCAATGATTTGGTTTGCTTGCCGCCACCCCTTTTTACGGGTGTCAGCCCCCCTTTTTCTTTTGACAGGTTTAGTACAGGTACCGTAACGGGTGTATTCCATTCTTTACGGTAGTTGGTTCCCATCCAGCTGGCACGGGAACGGCTGGTATTGAAACTGCCGCCCGCTGCTGTGGCTGAGTCGCCACTTACCTGTGCATTGGTATGCAATATAGAAAGCAGGAACGAAAAAACGAACAATTGAAACATTCTCATGGTTGCAGGTTTTGGTTTTAAGAAAAAGCAGTAGTTGTCTTAGTCGGAAAAGGTACGATTTTATAAAAATAATCCAAATAAAAAATTAACATATGCCATTTAACGGTAATAAATTATACCGCTTGCCGGAACCAGACCTGGATAGTTGCAGGAACCTTTAATCAAAATCACATTTTTTGTGTTGATCAGGGCATCGGCAAAAACTTTTGTGTAAATTGACCCCCTTTACAGGCTTCCCATTCATGGCGCCAGCCCCAGGTATCTGTTAAGCTGTTGTGCACAGGGTAGGGAGTGTTTTTACCAAAAAAACATCAGCTCTGACGGAGTCTGATACTCGTCAGAGTCATCAGACCCGGACACCGTCAGCGGCTAAACAAACAAGTGAGACACCTGCATAACAGATCCCGGTAATGAAAAGACGCTATTTATTGATTGCACTGCTGCTGTTGATGCACACCTGCCTGAAAGCACAGAACGATACCCTCAGCCGGAGGATAGTGCTGATCGGCGATGCCGGTCAACTGACCAATGGCCGCCACCCGGTGGTGGATGCTGTAAAGAAGAATATCCCGCTGGACAATAAGACCACTATCGTATTCCTGGGGGACAACCTGTATAAGGCCGGCCTGCCGGATGAGCAATACAAGAACTACTCGCAGGCAAGGGCGGTGCTGGACTCACAGGTATCCATTGCTGATAGTACGCCGGCCAAAGTATATATGATCCCCGGCAACCACGATTGGGAGAACGGAGGCCGCGGCGGTTACAATGCCATCCTGCGCCAGCAGTTGTATGTGGACTTTCTGGGAAATAAAAATGTAAAGTATCAGCCGGAAGACGGCTGCCCCGGGCCTGTAGAAGTACCCGTGGGTAATGATGTGGTATTGGTCCTGTTCGACAGCCAGTGGTGGCTCCACCCATTTGATAAACCGGAGATCGAGTCGGACTGCAAATGCAAAACCAAAGATGAACTGGTAGAACAAATAGAGGACATCATTTCCCGCAATTCAACAAAACTGGTATTGCTGGCCTGCCATCACCCTTTTAAGAGCAATGGCATGCATGGCGGTTATTATACCATCTGGCAACACCTTTTCCCGCTGACCGACCTCCGGAAAAATCTGTATATCCCCCTCCCTTTACTGGGATCTGTTTATCCCATTGCACGTGGTATTTTTGGCACCCCACAGGATATCAGTCATCCCAACTACAGCAGGATGATCAGCGAGATAACACAGGCTGTCAAACGGGCGTCGCCCAATGTGGTGTTTGTTTCGGGCCATGACCATAACCTACAGCTGATAAGGGACAGCAATTATAATTATGTGGTAAGCGGCGGTGGCTGTAAGCAAAACCGCACTTCCAAAGGAAGAAACAGCCTTTTCAACTCCACTTCGCAGGGTTTTGCGGTGATGGAAGTTTCCAGCAACAAAAATGTACAGCTCACTTTTTATGAGGTTGCTGACTCCGTAAAGAAAAGCCAGCCCTTTTCCCTGCTCAATTTTTCAAAACTACCGGCCACTGTTACTGACAGTGCCAATAAAGTAACGGTAGAGCCTTCCAATTACCCCGACAGTGTATCTGCACCCGTAAGTAAAAGCCTCTCCACGGTAAAAGGGCTCCGGAAATTTTTTATGGGGCAGAATTACCGGCAGGAGTGGTCGACCCCGGTGTCTATGAAAATTTTTAACATCCGGCGTGAAAAAGGGGGCTTCGATTTAGACAGACTGGGCGGGGGTAAACAGACCCGTACACTTCACCTGAAAGACAAAATAAATAAAGATGAATGGGTGCTGCGCAGCCTGAATAAAAATCCTTCACAAACTATTCCGGAACTGTACCGCGGCCCGATCGTGGATGACCTGGTGACCGAACTCAAATCCTCCTCTTTCCCTTTTGGCGCTTTTATCGTTCCCCACCTGGCTGAACCGCTGGGGATCCCCACTGCAAAACCTGAACTGTTCTTTGTTCCTGATGATCCGGCGCTGGGAGTTTATCGTTCAATTTTTTCGAATACGGTCTGCCTGCTGGAATTACGCAATGCTTCCGTGGACAGCAGCAAAACAAAGTCAACGGCCAATGTGTACTTTAAAAAGATGCTCGAAGACAATGACCACCTGCCCATGCAGCCTGAAGTGCTGCAGGCAAGATTGCTGGATATACTGGTGGCTGACTATGACCGGCATTTCGACCAATGGAGATGGGGTACTATTGACACCGGGAAGGGAAAATTGTATTACCCGGTACCCAGGGACAGGGACCAGTCTTTCTTTTATTCCGATGGCAAACTGCTGAAATTATTAAGCGGCAGGGCCATGCCCTTCCTGAAAGGTCTGCGGTCGGATATTCCCAAAGTGGAATGGCTGGGATACGTTGCCCGGGATTTTGACCGCATCTTCCTCACCGATCTTGATAAAAATGAATGGGAAAAATCAGTTGCGGCCTTTCAGCAGAAACTGAGCGACAGTGTGATCAGGAATGCGGTGCAGCAATTGCCGCCGGAGATATTTCGGATTAACGGTGAAAAGATCATCGGAAAACTGATCAGCCGCCGGAACGTCCTGATGGATGCCGCTATGAAATACTACCGGTTTATCTCCAAACAGGTGAATATTGTGGGCAGTAACCAGAAAGAATACTTCAAAGTAAGCAGCGTTGGCAACAACCTGCAGGTAAGAGTGTATGTCAGATCCAAAGGCAATGACACCAGCTTCATTATGTACAACAGGATCTTTGACCCTTCTGTCACCAAAGAGATTCGATTGTACGGCCTGCATGATGAGGATGTGTTTGAAATTGAAAAATCCGCTTCATCAAGGATCAAGCTCCGGATCATCGGTGGCCGCGGCATTGACACTTTTGACCTGAAGGGAAATGTGGAGGCGTTGTTGTATGACCTGAAAAGCGCCGGGGGCGATTATTATATCAAAGACAGCAGTCATGCTAAAAAAAGATTCTCCAATGATCCGCCGGTAAATGACAGGAGCCTGCTTGGCTTCAATTATAATACCAGCAAATTTCCCCAGTTTCATTTCAACCATAATTCTGATGACGGGATGCTGATAGGCGTTGGTTTTTCACGCCGCACTTATGGTTTCCGTAACCTGCCCTATGCTACAGACCAGAAATTGTCGGCCATTTATGCCATTGACCGCGGCGCGCTGCGCCTGCAATACAGGGGCGAGTTCAACCACATCACCCGCAACTGGGACCTGGTGCTGAAAGGGGACTTTTCTTCCCCCACACAACAGAATTTCTTCGGGTATGGTAATAATTCAGCGATCAACTCCTCTTTACCGCGCCGCTATTACCAAACCCTGTACAAATACATCGAAGCCGAGCTGTTGCTGCGCCGCCGGTATTTTGACAAACTGCACTTCTTACTGGGCCCTTATTTCTATCATTACTCAGCCAGTCTCAGCCGAAACATTAATTATGTATTGGGTAAACCACAGGAGGTTCGTCTTGATCCAGCCAGTGTGTACACTAAGAAAAGCTATGCCGGCATTAAGATGGCTGCATTGCTCGATAACAGGAACAAAGAATTCTTTCCTACAAGGGGGATGTACTGGAAAAACGAACTCCTGGCTACTACAAAGCTGGGTGGCGGTGAAGGAAAATACCTGGCCTATACATCAGATATGTCCATATATGCCAGCCTTCGGGAGCCAGCCAAATTGGTGGCCGTGCTCAAATTCGGGGGTGGACGGATTTTTTCCAAAAGCTATGAGTATTTCCAGGCCATGAGTATTGGCGCCAACAACGACCTGCCCGGTTTCAGAAAGAACCGGTACACCGGTCGCTCTTCCATGTATGGCGGATTGGAATTCCGGTTCAAGTTATTTGATGTGAACTCCTATATCCTTCCCGGGCCACTGGGTCTTGCTGTATTTTACAATGCCGGAAAAGTGTGGCAACCCAATGATATTACCGGTTCCAAAAAATGGCATGGGGCTTATGGCTTTGGGGTATATTACCTGCCCTTTAACCTGTTTTCCATTTCTGCTTATGCCGGGTTTTCAGAGAAGGAAAAAATGTTCAACTTTACCCTCGGAACAAAGATTAATCTTACTTTCTGATAGGCCACTGTTTCCGGACAAAATCAATACCGGCCCGGAATCGCTACCTTGTACAGGTTCCTAACACATGAAACCCGCCTTCATACAGCTTCCCCGCCGTTCTGCTGTAAAAAAAAATGAATTAAGACGTATCCTTACCCTTGCTGTTGCCTGGACGATCATTGATTTCATCATCTTTATTATCCGGCTGGCAACAGCTACCTATACGCCAAAATATGAATCCACCACGGCCGGAACGTTAAAAACCATCTTTCTCCGTGAACTGAATGTTTTTATCTTCAGCATGATCATTGGTTATTTCCTCATCTCCGTACTGAAACATTTTCTGCGTAACCGGTCGCCCTGGCTAAATCTTCTTGTAAAAACACTGGTGCTGGTAGTAATAGCGATTGCAATGAATTTTTTTATTTATTTCACTTACACCCTGGTGATAGAACAGCAGCCGGTAGCGGAGGCTTTCCGGAAGTTCATTGAAAATACATTCCGCAGAAAATGGCTGCTTGAAAAAATGCCGGAGTGGGTGCTGCTGTTTTTATTGACCCAGCTGGCCATGGAGATCAATCAAAAATACTCCCAGGGTGTTTTCTACAATATCATCATCGGCAAGTACCTGCAACCAAGAGATGAGAAAAGGGTTATCATGTTTATTGACCTGAAGAATTCCACTCCCATAGCCGAAAAACTCGGACATAAAGAATATTTTAAATTTATCCGGGATGTGATCTACTGCATGTCCGCCGGTATTGCGGAGTATGATGGCCGTGTGTACCAGTATGTAGGCGATGAAATTGTTGCCTGGTGGCCATCCACGGGCGTCAATGCAAGAAAATGTGTCAACTCCATTATTGAAGCAAGAAAGATCCTGAATCACAACGCTGAGATTTTTAAACGGAATTATGATATTACCCCCGAATATAAGGTCGGCATACATACAGGAAATGTAACAGTGGGTCAGGTGGGCATCACCAAAAAAGACCTGGTTATAAGCGGTGATACGATCAATACTGCTGCGCGGATCAGGAGCGCCTGCACAGAATTGAACCAAAAATTTGTTGTGTCAAAAGAGTTCATTGAATTGCTGAATATGAAAGACTGGCAAAGTGAGAGCCTGGGCATGGTGGATTTAAAAGGCAAGAACGAAAGCATTGAATTATTTGCATTGAAAATTTGACCTGCTTCGCAAAGACTGTATCTTTCATTCCGGATGCTTTCAACACCTGTCAATAAAAAAATACTGTACTGGCTGTTGCCGGCAACTTTGTCATTGTTCGCTTTTATTATCTGGCTGGTTTTTATCGCCCGCAACACGGCTTTTGATGAAAAAGTATTTAATGCCATTGCCCTGCATATTACCGGGTACCGGACCAGTTTTATGAAGTTTATCTCCTTCCTGGGTAATCATAAATTCCTGATCCCGGCAAATCTTCTGCTTATTATCGTATTGCTTTTGGTGAAAAAAGGAAATATGGCCTGGCGGGTGGCGGTGGTGGCCCTCAGCAGCCTCGGCCTCAAGTTTGGCCTGAAAGAATTATTTCACCGGCCCCGGCCCGATGACCCGCTGGTACAGGGCATTACCAACTTTAGCTTTCCCAGCGGCCATGCAATGATGGGTGTGGCTTTTTATGGATTGCTGATATGGCTTGCCATAAAATATATCCGGAATAAAGCAGCGAGGGTCTCCGTTATCATTTTATCGGTGCTGCTGATATTGCTCATTGGCTTCAGCCGCATCTACCTGCGGGTACATTACACCACGGATGTGATAGCCGGTTTTTGCATGGGTACCTGCTGGCTGTATTTCTGCCTTTGGCTTACAGGGAAGATCAGTAACCGCCGATCAGCCCTATAATTTGGGTTTGTATTCCACCCTTAAGACGGTGGATTTTGATGTAACTCCTTCATTGGAGATATACATATCCCCGTTTTTCCTGAATGTAAGCCCTTCCGGCTGGGGAAACAGTTTTTTGCCAAGTTCATACACCCCTTCAGGGTTGCCATTCAGGTCAGCGATCACCAGCTGGTTGGCGGCAGAAGAAACGATAAACAGCTTCTTTAGCACCGGGTGTATCCCTGCTGCAGAGGGCTGAAACTTGGAAGTTTTGTGGGTCGACATCTTCTTAATGCTGTCTGCATTGATCCGGAATACCGGGTCACTGACAAAACCGATAGAATCAGGGTAAAAAGCAAAGGCGCTTACCTGTGATTTATTGTCCATATCACAGTTCTTGCACACCATTATCAGCGCCTTGCGGGCTGTGTCGGCATAAAGGGTCTCAAAATCATTGGTTCCGCTAAGGGGCAGTTTCCCCGCCTCCACCCCTCTTACCCCGGCGCTGTCACGGATTATCCTGGTGATCATCCCGTCACTCCTCAGGATATAGGGTATGCCTTTGTAAATGGCGATATCTTCATAATCACCCTTGCTCCCGAATTTATACGGTGACGGTACTTTTATCTGGAGTGAAGCCTTGTCCAGCTCAAACATATTTGCCGATTCATCATAATGCGCTAAGAATTCTTCCCGGTCAGGATCCCAGGCCAGACCGGAGATCTCCTTCAGTTTCAGATCAAGTTTGTATGTAAATGCCTGCGAAAAATTATAACCGGGCGGGGACTTTATCATCCTCTTCTTTTGCTTGCATCCTGTGAGCACCAGTAGTACAAGAACCGGGATCAGTTTATTCGCCCATGACCTGAAATTTAAAAAACTCATTCGGCTGATTTTGGTTTAAATTTATCAAAAGTTATCTTTATAGCATGCAAGAAAGCCAATTACTTGTTTTACAGGAAGCCCAGACCCTCGTAACAGACCTCCTTTCAAACAAGCTCAGTAAAAATATAAAGTTTCACACATTACAGCACACCCAGGAGGTGGTAGCGGCCTGCCAGGTACTTGCAGACTACCAGCGGGTTGGGGATGATGACCGGTTTGCCCTCGACCTGGCTGCCTGGTTCCATGATACCGGCTACAGCAGCGGCAGCGCCAAAGACCATGAGGCGGTAAGCATCCGGCTGGCCGGTGAGTTCATGGCCTCCCGCTCCATTTCCGAAGAAATAAAGACAAAGGTGAGGGGCTGCATCAACGCCACAAGGATGCCCCAGACCCCGGATACGCCCCTGGAACAGATAATCTGTGATGCCGATCTTTTCCATCTCGGTACCGATGCCTTTGATGAAAAGAACAAACTGTTGCGGCAGGAACTGAACACTTTCGGCGATAATGATGTATCGAAAAAAGACTGGCGAAAGATCAATATCCGTTTCCTGGAACGACATGAATATTTTACTTCATACGGTAAAGAAAAACTGCAGCCGGTGAAAGACCAGCACCTGGCTGATCTATTGGAAAAGGAAGATAAAAAGCATGAAATCATGAAACCAGAAAAAAAGGAAAAAGACAAGGACAAGCAAAAAGATAAGGGCAAAGACTCCGAAGTTTTTGCTGCTGCTGAAGAAGCAAAAAAGAAAAGGGAAAAAGAGAAAGAAGGCGACAGAAGTATCGCCACGGTATTCCGCATCATGGCACAGAACCACTCCGCCCTCAGCCAGATGGCCGACTCCAAAGCCAATATCCTTATCTCTGTCTGTTCCATCATTCTCTCATTACTGATCGGCAGCCTGATCGAGAAACTCCAGACCGACACCTACCTGCAGATGCCGATGGGTGTTATTTCCACGGTATGTGTCACCACAATCATTTTCGGCATCCTGGCCACCAGGCCCAATGTATCTCAAGGCACTTTTTCCCGGGAAGATATTGCCCAGAAAAGGGCCAACCTTTTATTCTTCGGCAACTTTCACGGCATGAGCCTGCAGGATTACAACTGGGGAATGACGGAAATGCTGGGGGATAAAGAGTACATGAACAACAGCATGATCAAGGACAATTATTTTCTCGGCGTGGTGCTGGCCAAAAAGTACAGGTATCTACGCATAGCGTATAATATTTTCATGTATGGGCTGATATTGACGGTGATTGCATTTACCGTTTCTTTATTACTGCCGCAGGCCACGGAGGTATATATAGCCGGATAAAAAAATTTCATGCAGAGTTCGCTGAGAACGCAGAGGAAAATATTGATACTGCTCTGCGAACCCTGTGTTCTCCGCGTGATGCTCACTGCTTCGGCAAGTGTGCCACCAGTTCCACTTCCAGCCTTGCATCGTACATAAACAGCCTTGGCACCTGCACCCAGGTGGCAGCGGGAAAATCTCCTTTATAAAAGAATTTACGGGCCTCGTTGTATTTTTTCATAGCCTCGATGTCTGTGGTATACAGGTTTTCCTTCACCACATTCTGAAAAGTGGCGCCAAAGCTTCTTAATGACTTTTCCAATGCCCGGTAAACATTGGTGATACCTTCAGGAGTAACATCCCTGGCCACTGCACCGGAAATGTACAGCACATTGTCCACCTTCACCACCTGCACATAGCCGGCGCTGGTATCCTGCTTGTTGGGGTTGTCAAAATGCCATTTCTCCTTTTTGATGTCGCTGTTCTGCGCCTGCAGGGTCAGCAGGAATACAGCCTGGAAAGCTATGAGCAGTGAAATTATTTTTTTCATAACAATAGTTTTAATGAATGTAAACAGCTTTCAGGTTTATGTATGTTAAAAATCCACCAGCGGTAACTGAGGGATTTTTATAAACAATCTCGCTCAAACATCCGCTAGCCCTTTTTATTTCATTTTTAATGTCGCAAGTATTGAGATCAGGCTGTCAATCTCTGCTTTTACCTTTGATGAGGCATTCGCATTCAAATCCCCATTCTCGTTTGTGTAGGCAACAAAGTATCCCGTTTCTGTTTCGTAGACCTTCCACCTGACTTTTTTGCCAGATAGAAATGATTCAGCGAATGCCTTTGCTCTCTCATCTTTTGAACCGCCCCCTACAGGTCTGCCACGCAGGATTTCTATGAACCCAAACATTGTCGAAGAAGTGTCTTTAGGGATAATGTTGTAACCTAGTTGCCCTTCTTTGCCCCTGGCCTCA
>JANNUI010000087.1:0-2810 GCA_031395125.1 Chitinophagaceae bacterium
CAGGTGCTCACCTTACCGCTGAGCACCTGTGCGGCCAGGGTCACGGCATTCAGCTTCCAGAGAAAATCAAGTATTTTATTTTTAAAGAAAAACCAGTTGTAAACAGGACGCATAAAGATGATAATGCTAAGAACGGCTGCATACGACAATTGAAAGCCCACATCCCATAACCAGTAAGGATTGATGCATAAAAGAAGAAAGGCCGAAACGGCAATCGTATTGTAGATTGAGGTTTTCCGCCTGAAGGTTTCACCGAGTACGATCAAAGAAAACATTAAAGCTGAACGGAGAACAGAAGGTTGAGCCCCGGCCAGTAAACTGAAAGCCCATAGTCCGCTGATGATAAGCAGCGGACGCAGCCATTTCATATTCCGGTAGCGGCGGAACGGTTTGAATAATAAAGCCAGTAACCAGTATATTAACCCGATGTGGAGACCCGAGATGGCAATAATATGCACTACCCCGGTGTTGGTATAAGACTGCACCAGTGATTGTTCAAGGTCATCTTTGTAACCAATCAATAACGCTTCAGCAAGCCCAAGCTCTTTTTCACCCCGTATGTTTTCTCTGAGAATATTCAGCACCCTTTCACGGGAAGTAAAAATGATCTTCTTGAACCGGCTCTCTTTACGTCCGGGCAATATCTCAAACTCGCCGGGTTTCAGGAACACCTGGTGGGTGATACCTTTGAAGAGGGAGTATCTTTTATAATCAAACCCTCCGGGATTACCCGGGTTTCTGATCTCCTGCAGTGATCTTTTAAAAATAATCCGGGAACCATAAGATAGTTGCTGCAATAATGAATCTGAATTGCCTGCTGATGTGTCTTTCCGGAAATAAACAATGATCCTTCCCCTAACAGGGATGGACTTATCGCCGTTGATGATAAAATTCGCTTTTGCATCCGCCTTGAATGATTTTGTTTTTTCTGCCAGCGGCTCCTCCAATGTGACGATCAGCGGGGTGCCGCTTTCATAGGAATGACCCAGCCATTGCTGATCGTTCCGTACATCTCTCTGCCAGGCCAGCATGGCGCCTGCAGCAATGAAAACAACAGAAACGGCTATACCGGAGAGGAATGAATATCTGAAACGACCAAAAAATGGAAGAAAAAAGAATCCAAGTGTGAAAGCCAGGCCAAAACCAAAAATCAGCAGCCATGTTTGAACAGCCGGTTGCAGCTGCCACTGAAGCACTATCCCGGTTATGAAAGCAAGCAGGATCTTTACAAACGGGGCCTTTTTCCAGAAATGGTTACCGTACAAAGCCATACGGGAAAATAAACAGTTTCTGATCTTCCGGCAATACTACTTTCCGGTTATATCATTTCAGCATTTTGTTCAGGTAGGCAATCTGCCCCAGGTGGTAGATATTGTGCTCGATCATTCCATTAATAAGAAAACGGAAATTGTATTTCCGGTAATCAACAATCTCTTTCAAAAATGCATCATCCTTTTTGTTTAGCCGGGATATTATTTTCTTCTGAGTGGATTTGAACTCCGCCAGTCCCTTTTTCCAGGTATTTACTTTGGGATCGATTTCCCGCCAGTCCATTTTTTCAAAAGTCACAAGGTCCATATCATCATCTTTTTCAATCCTTTTTAAAGTAAAATTGGCCCAGGTGATCATGTGGTACAGCAGTTCAATCATGGAATGTTCTGTGCCACCCGGCCTTGTAAAAACTTTTTTGGGGTATATTTCATCCAATATGGAATACACCGCCCTGCCAAACCAGGGCTGCCCGCTGTTTGCATTTTCGATGCGCCGGATGAAGGATTGCAATTCTTTTGTCATCTTATAAAAATACGAAGCAAACCAGTTGATGTTTTAGCGGGGAACTGTTCATTATTTTCACGGTATTTTAATATTGATCTTACGGTATTTTTTTCCATTTTTTCCCCTAACTAATCTGATAATCTTTCTTTTACAAATAATCTTAATTTGTAATTACTTGGTTCACATGATGTTATTCGGGACTTGAAGATATTACTAAAGATAGCTTTACGGGGTAATCAATATTGGTCACCTCCTCTAAATTTTAAAGCTATGATGACAATCCAAAAAAAATCAGTAAAGGCTGGAAAAATGGTTGATACCCAACATGTGGACACGGTAATAAGGAATTACAAACAGGAACGCTGGGTACATAATTCAAAAAGATTAGGCAAAGAAGATTCACTGAGTGTGTGGTACAGCGTGGAAGAACTGGAGGAATTTCTGGCGAAAGTGAAAGAGTATGGCGGCGATGGTATCAAACTGTATTTTGGCGCCTATGATAAGGATGATGCGCCACAGCCACAGTATGAAGGAAGACAGACTGTTGTATTGGTGGCAACCAGGGAAAAGCAAACCAGTGAAGGCGTTGCCAATAAGGATATGTATATCCATACAGAGGAAGGAACAAGCATCCTGGCGTATAATGTGGGAAGACTCTGTCCTCCCTGGTGCGGCAACGGCGACGATTTCGATATCGGCATCACCATCATTGATAAAGGGCAGGATGGAATGATAGTTGCCTGATTGTTATAGGCTGACAATAAAATAAACCTCCCGTTTTGTTCGGGAGGTTTATTTATATTTAACCCCTATGTCTTTTTTGTACCCCTATATTTACTTTATTGCCGGCAGTTTTATAGCAAGCTTGCTGGTTTACCTGAAACCTAACCGGTATTACAGGCAGTTAAAAGCATTTCCTCCATTTTTACTAGCCACTTTCTTGGCTGAGTTCTATGGCAACTACTTATCGTATTCCGGGAAAAATAATTTGATTTTATATAATTCTTTTACTGTTATCGAGTTCTGCTTTTATC
>JANNUI010000109.1:0-1586 GCA_031395125.1 Chitinophagaceae bacterium
CGCCGCGCAGCGGGCGGTGGAGCACCGCATCTTCGAGGTGGCGGGACGACTGGCACCCACGCTCGGTCTGAGTCGTCGCGAATTCTTGAGGTCGAGCGGAGGGATGGCGGCGTCGCTCCTCGCGATGAATGCGGTGTTCGGCCGCTTCTTCGACGTGTTGCCGGTGGAGGCCGCCGATCCTGCCGCGTTCAAGACGCGCAGCGGCGACCCCGCCTTCATCTTCGACGTGCAGCTCCACTACGTGAGCGCCGGGTACGATCCCGCGAACGCGGAAGCCGGTCGCATGGGCGGCATCCCGAAAGGGGCGCTGCTTCGGCTCCGGCAGGGATCGCGACGGCTCAATCCGAAGCTCGCGTCCGATCGCGGCACCATGGCGGACCTCGGGTGGGAGAACTTCGTCAAGGAAGTGTTCTTCGACAGCGACACCGCCGTGGGCCTGATCTCGACGCCGCCCGGCCCGTATCCCCAGGAAGCCGTGGTGCCGCCGAAGGAGATGACGCACATCCGCGACGAGATCAACCGCATCACGCAGTCGCGCCGCATGCTCGCCCATGGCCTGGTGACGCCGATCGATGTGGAAGCGGCGCTTGGCTATCAGAAACGTCACGGCGGCCGCCTGGGCGAGGCGCTGGTCGAACTGGGCAGACTGAAGCCGGAAGATCTCGAAACCGTCATGCACGGCGCGCCGCAATCGCCGCGCGACCTGGCGGATACGGGGCTACCGCTCGCCGACCTGCTCAATCTCCTGATCAAGGCCCTCTATGCCGGGAATACCGAAACGCCCTCCCTGATGGCCGATTTCCTGAAGCTGCCGCAGCGCATCGTCCAGGCGCTGATCCTCCAGGCGCAGGAGCGGAAACTGCTCGACGTGCTGGGCGCCGCCGGCAAGCTTGCAATGTCCGAACTGCGCTACGTCCTGTCGGAGAAGGGCAAGCAGTGGGCGAGCGATGCCATGGCGCAGAACCAGTATGTGGGACCGGCCCCGGTATCGCTGGCGGAATATACCGAGCGCATCGAACGCCAGCGCATCACCAATGAGAGGATCGACCGCGCCGCCGTCGACGCGGCGTTCGCCAATCTGATCATCCCGGAGCGGTTCATCCATCAGATCGGGCCGGCGATCAATTCCGGCCGCTCGATATTGCTCTACGGTCCCCCCGGCAACGGCAAGACCTCGATCGCCGAGCGGATCGGAAACGCCTTCCGGGACATCATCTATGTTCCCTACTGCTTCGAGGTCGAGGGCCAGATCATCAAGGTGTTCGACCCTGGCATCCACAAGACGGCGCAGCGCAATGTCGATATCGTCACCAAGGGGATGGCGGTGAGACGCGAAGATATCGACAGCCGCTGGATTCCCTGCCAGCGCCCGTTCATCGTGACCGGCGGTGAGCTGACGCTCGAAATGCTGGACCTGAGTTTCAACACCAATTCGAAGTTCTACGAGGCGCCGCTGCATGTGAAGGCGTTCGGCGGAATTTTCGTCATCGACGATTTCGGCCGACAGATCGTGAGCCCCGGAGCGCTCCTCAACCGCTGGATCGTGCCCCTGGAATGCCGGATCGAATACCTCAAGCTCCATACCG
>JANNUI010000112.1:0-1783 GCA_031395125.1 Chitinophagaceae bacterium
TCGGTACATCAGGTTTTGTATTCGGCGGGTTTGGTCACAAAGCAAAAAACAGTTTTGCCATCACCGTCACACGGCTGGCTGATTTCAACCAGTCTTTGGTATATAAAGGCCAGAATGACTACAGCAGTTTCGCAGAGCCACTGGCAGATGAGTTTGCTTCCTCAGGATACACAATAGATGCCGCATTGAGCAGCAATGATGTTTCCCTGACCACTAAAATGGCCTTATACACTTATCTGGTGGATACCGCCACCATCAATGGAACAAATAAAGTGATCGCCCGCTCCGAATTTCCTGCCCTGCTGAACCAGGAGCATAATTCACAAACCAGCGGGGGCATCACAGAAATCACTTTTGCGATGGGTCATGAGCTGAATAAAAAGTTCATGCTGGGCGGTGGCATCGGTATCCCTATTGCAAAAATTGAACGGAACACTTATTACCGTGAATCAGACGCCACTGGCGATGGGGACAATGATTTCAGTTATATGGCTTACCGGGAACACTACAAGGCAACGGGTGTGGGTTTCAATTTCAAAGTTGGTCTTATCTACCGGCCCAAAGAATATTTTCGCCTTGGCCTGGCATTGCACTCCCCGCATATACTGATGCTGAAAGAAAGTTTTGATGCCGGTATGGCCGCTGACCTGGAGCAGCTTTTCAGTCCGAACAGCGGTTACGATTCTGTAGCTTCTTCCACTCTCACTGGCGGGCCGCTGGATGATACCAGGTATACGCTGTATACACCCGGAAAAATAATTATCAGCGGGGCTTATGTGTTCCGGGAAGTGGAAAATATAAGCAGGCAAAAGGGGTTCATAACGGCTGACATAGAATATGTGAATTACAAATGGAACCGTTTTGGACCCAACGGAGATGTAACAGAAGAAACAAAAGCGCCGTATAAACCTTATAACGATGCCATTGATGCTATTTATAAAAGCGCTTTCAACTTCCGGCTGGGCGCTGAATTGAAATTCAAGATCATCATGGCAAGGCTGGGTTTTGCGTATTATGGCAACCCTTATCAAGACAAGGAACTCAAAGCAAGAAAGATGAACCTGAGCGGGGGGCTTGGCTACCGGAACAAAGGGATCTTTGTTGACCTTACCTATGTTCACAGAATGAATAAAGATGTGAACTTCCCCTACCGGGTGAATGCGCCGAGGGCCAATACTTTTGCCAACCTGAAAGATAATGGCGGCACAGCGCTGCTGACAATAGGATGTAAAATTTAGTCGTAACCAAATAAACTGCAGAGAGGGCCCCGTTGGGGCCTTTTTTTATTTTAAAACCCTGAAATCTTTTTAGTTTAGCATCCCGGCAAAACCTGAAGAAGTAATTAATTTTATTTATTCCAATTCTATATCATGGCAACAACAATGAAAAGGGTTTCCGTCAAAACAGTTGATGAATACATTCAGTCATTTCCACCGCAGGTAAGGGCAATGTTGATAAAAATCCGACAAACGATAAAAAAGGCAGTACCGCAGGCTGAAGAACTGATAAGCTACGGCATTGCCGGTTACAGGTATCATGGAATGCTGATTTACTTCGCAGGGTTCACCAATCATGTAAGTGTGTATCCGGCGCCAAGGGGAGCTGCAGAATTCAAAAAAGAATTGGCTGCTTACAAGGGAGGAAAAGGCACCGTACAGTTTCCCCGTGATAAACCTGTTCCGCTTGACCTGGTAAAAAGAATGGTAAGATTCAGGATGAAAGCCAATGAGGAAAAGGCAGCAGCAAAGACAAGTACGGGGTGAAATGGATGTTTAACTGCCAA
>JANNUI010000113.1:0-10293 GCA_031395125.1 Chitinophagaceae bacterium
GGTTTTGCTTGTTGGCAAACATTTTCATGATGCGGCTGATCCTTTCCTTCTTACCGCTTCTTACATTCAATACATATGAACCCGCATCCAGGTGACCGGAATAACAGCGGAAGAATGCCAGGCGGCCCACAAATGGGTCGGTCATTATCTTAAATGCCAGCGCTGCGAAAGGAGCTTTTGGATCAGGCTTCCGGGTTTCCTGTTCGCCCGTATCAGGATTGGTACCTATAGTATCAGGAATATCAATCGGAGAAGGAAGGTACCGGCATACCCCATCCAGTGCAGTCTGTACCCCTTTATTTTTAAAGGAAGAGCCACACATCATCGGAACGATGCTCAGGTCAACCGTTGCTTTGCGGATGGCTTCGTGCAGCTCATCTTCTGTAATGCTGTTGGGATCTTCAAAGAATTTTTCCATCAGCCTGTCATCATATTCTGCCACGGCTTCCACCAGGTTGGCTCTCCATTCTTTCGCCTCTTCCAGTATATCGGCAGGAACTTCTATTTCGTCAAAAGTCATCCCCTCTGTTTCCATATGCCAGATGATGCCTTTCATTTTGATCAGGTCCACTACGCCTTTGAAATCATCTTCGGCACCAATAGGTAATTGCAGGGGCACGGCTTTGGAGCCGAGCATTTCTTTTACCTGCTTCACTACCATCAGGAAGTCGGCACCGGCACGGTCCATCTTATTAACGAAACCAATACGGGGAACACCGTAACGATTGGCCTGGCGCCATACCGTTTCAGATTGTGGTTCCACACCATCAACAGCAGAAAACAGGGCGATCAACCCATCCAGAACCCTCATGGACCTTTCCACTTCCACGGTAAAGTCAACGTGGCCGGGAGTATCAATGATATTGAAAGAATAAGCTTTTGTATCAGCAGTTGCTTTTCCTTTATCAGTAGGGAAATTCCATTTGCAGCTTACTGCAGCAGAGGTAATGGTAATACCCCTTTCTTTCTCCTGTTCCATCCAGTCGGTAGTGGCGGCGCCATCATGCACCTCACCTATCCGGTGGATCATACCTGTGTAGCGAAGGATACGCTCCGTCGTGGTGGTTTTGCCTGCATCAATGTGAGCTGCAATACCGAAGTTTCTTTGCAATTTTAAATCTGCCATGACCGCTTTATTTTCAGTTGTTTATATCCCGGTAAAAAACCTTCCGGTTTTGGAGGCGCCCGCCCGAACATTTTCTTCAATCATAATTTCCGAAAAACAGGGGTTCGAAACGGGCGGGCAAAGGTAGGGAAAAAGCCGGAAAACGAAGCCTTCACTTTTAGTTGATCCAGCCTGTGGATAAAATCGGATCCGGTAAGAAAGCCGGCCAAAATCATCATATTGATCGTATGACTTCGTTTCAATATCCGGCTATTTTTATCTGACGTAAATAGAACACTGCATTGAAAGGAAAATATATAACCCGGTACAAAAAGACACTGTTACATTTTAAAAACTGCAGCAGATACCAATGGTTAATGCAGGCCGATGGTTTCCCGAAAGATAAACTGGCACTGACCTGGTTGTTTGATATAAGTGAAAGCAACCTGCCGGGCCGGATGAGTTTGTTCGGATTTATCCTGAGAAGACAATCAGGGAATGTAAGAAAGTAAGGAATTGACAAACAGCTCACCCGGAAATATGTCAGGTTCTGATAATCCCAGTTCAAATAAAAATGCCCCCCGATACGTATCGGAGGGCATTTTCTTTATGAAGCAATTGGTTTATTTATAATAGCTCAATGTAAGTTCGGAGCGGCGGTTTTGCTGGCGGCCTGCTGCTGTTTTGTTATCGGCGATCGGCATCGTTTCGCCATGACCGGTGGCAGTAATGCGGCTTTCATCCACTCCTTTGCTTACCAGGTAAGTTTTCACTGAACCGGCCCTGTTATCACTCAGTGTCTGGTTCATTGCATCGCTGCCTACATAGTCCGTATGACCATCAATGGCCAGTTCCATTTCAGGATTTTCTACCATGATCCTGGCCACATCATTCAATCCTTTGAAGGAACTTGTCCGCAGCTTGGATTTACCTGTTTCAAACAATATGTTCCTGGCAGCAATGCTGACCCTTTTCTTGATTTCTTCAGGGATCACAGGGCATCCCTGGTTTTCCCTTACACCTGGCAGGTTGGGACACCTGTCTTCCTCATCATTCACCCCGTCACCATCGGTGTCAGGAACCGGGCAACCCTGGTAGCGGGCCACACCCGGAACAGTGGGGCATTTGTCCTCTTCGTCGTTGATGCCGTCTTTGTCTGTATCAGGTATCGGGCAACCCTGGTAGCGGGCAAGGCCCGGAACGGTCGGACATTTATCTTCTTCGTCATTGATGCCATCTTTGTCAGTATCCGGTATCGGGCAACCCTGGTATTTTGCAAGCCCTTTTACAGTCGGGCATTTATCGTCTTTATCCAGTATGCCATCGCCGTCCGTATCCGCAGGAGGCGGAGGTGGCGGTGGAGGAGGTGGCGGAACTTTTTTCTTACCAAGTCTTGCAGCCACTCCAATGGAATGCTGCAGATGATAGTTGGCCGTCTCTACGGTGATAGGAACCCTGTATGTTGATGTAATAAAGAGGTGTGCATCATCCAGGAAATTCACTTTTAACCCCAAACCAAGCGGCAAAAAGCAACCGTAATAGCCTCCATATTTATGCCCGCCCACACCAAGTGTGAGGTAAGGTTGCACCCAGTTTTTTTCTGTGGTCGCTTTCAGGTTTACAGATGCATTGGCTTCCAGTAATAATTTATCAGAACCGAATGATTTGCCTGGCATCGGGTAGCGCAGAAATGAACCACCCAGAGAAACGGAATAGTCAATATGTTTCCTGATCCCTTTGAAATAAGTAATCGCCAAACCCGGGTTCATCTCACTTAGCTTCGCCAGTTTTTTGTCAGATAAAACCTTCACCAATGAACTGGACCGGATACGGGCAGGAGTTACAAAATCGTTTGCAAAAAAACTGATGCCAATAGCCCTTGGCCTTATTTCATCAGCTTGACCGTAACTGGCAGGTACAAGCAGGTACAGTGCAAATAATGCAGACAGTATCTTCTTCATAAAGAGATAGTTTGGTTTTAAACTAAACAAAAATAACGGGTAAGTTTAATATCAGGAAATAAATTATTTCCCTATTATTCATGGGGTTGTGCGTGCTGGCGGGGTGTAGAAAACATGTGAAAAAGCACCCCGGTCAGTGCGCCAAAGGGCTTTATTTCCGGGCAAAATATTTCTCCCGGAGTTGTTTATCCTCACCATACACATCATCGTAGAAAATAACCTGTCCGTCCTTGCCTTCGCAGGTAATGTAGCGGATGTAAACGGGGATCTTATTTTTTATCGAAATATGGTGTTTTTGTTTGTTTCTCAGCCAGGTTTTCAGTGAATCTGCCATCCTATACCTGCCGGATGAACTGAGGCTGTCATTACGGAGGATATAGAGCGCCAGTTTCTCCCAATCCTGCACCCTTACGCATCCATGGCTGAGTGACCGCATGGTGTTGGCAAAAAGATACCGCTGGTTGGTGTCATGCAGGTAAACGGAGTATTTGTTATCAAAATGAAACTTAAGCACACCTAAGGCATTGGCATCTCCGCTGCCCTGCACCACCCGGTAAGGAATTCCTTTGCTGTATTTTGACCAGTCAACCGAATAAGGGTCCACCTCGTTACCATCTTTATCCAGCAGGCTGAACCCCTTGCGGGCAAGATAACCGGGATTCTTTTTCACCGCGGGCAGGATCTCTTTTGACACGATACTGGGCGGGGGCACCCACTGCGGATAAGTGATCAGTATGGATATGGTGCTGTTCAACACCGGTGTCCGGGTACGGGGTTTCCCGCAAATTATTTTGGATGAAAATTTCACTTCTGCATTTTCTATTACATCCAGATAATTGGATGAGGCATTCACCCAGATGTATCTGGCTGGCATCTTTGCCGGCAGTTTTTTGTATTTATCCATGCTGATGGCAATACGGATAAATTTTTCTTCGTCTGACAGGTTGAGCATTCGAATCGTACCCTCTCCCGCCCTGCCATCGACGGTAATGCCTTTTTCTTTTTGAAATTTCCTGACGGCATCCACCAGTTGGGCAGTATCGGCCATTACACTGTCGAAAGCAATATACCCGCCCTCAAACAATCTTTTTTGCAAAGCCAATTTGTACCCGTTGACATCTTTTCCGGGGGATGGCACCCGGGTGTATTCCCTGAAATCAGCCTCATCCAGGAATTTTTTAATCCCCTTTTTCAACTGCTGATAACCCCGGTGTGTGGGCTCGAGCGAATAGATCAATGACGAAACAGAACCGGACTGGGGCAACGAATTGATCTGCTGCAGAAAAAAATCTTCGCTGAGGACTGTGTCTTTGTTGAGCGTGATACTATCGTTGGGCAGACGGCCCAGTTTTACATCTTTGATGAGTTGCAGGAATGCATCAGTCAGCATCAGGTCGGCCTTTGACCAGAGCAGGGCATCTTTGCGGGCACCTTCGGAGAGGCTGTCAGCCTTTAACTGCTGTCGTATCGCCTGCAATTCTTTCATATGATAATCTTCCGGGAACAACCCCAGCAACCGGGAGTTTTCAATCAACCGGTAAAGTGAATCAGCCCCCGGCTTCCAAACTTCTTTGTCTGACCATAATGAAGTATTGCCCTTTTTTTCATACAAGAATTTTGATAATACCGGTTGCTTCAGCTGCAGCGAAGAGTCTGAAGTTTTTCCGTTCCCTGCAAGGGCTTCCTGCAAAGAACGGCTGATACAGGCTGTTATTTTTTGCTTCAGCTCTTCGTGGCTGGAGGCTATGTTTTCAGCTTTGTTCTTTTTATTACCACAGGACAGTAACAGGCACACCATGATACCTGCAGTGAAGGTGGACATTATTTGCAGCTTGCCCATAGATGGTGCGGTGGTGGTACCGAATCCCTTTTTTAACCTAAATTACTTTCTCATAATAACAGCCGGGATGATTAACAAGTTACAGAAAGCTTTTCATAGTAAGCCGTTGCTTTTTTTTATTCTTTTAACCGGGCTTTCCAACAGCGCCCCGGGCCAGGATACCGGCTACTCCCGGCCGCCGGTAACAGCAAAATGGGATGATTACAAAAAACAGGTGATGAAATATCCGGCTAAAAAAATGACAGAGCTGAAAACCCTGATCCCAACTATTGTTTATGACCTGCGCTATGCAAGCACCAATAATTTTATTCGCAGGCTGATGTACCCTGCCGGCACCACTATCACTTTTTTAAGGGAACCCGCTGCTGCTGCACTGAAAAAAGTGCAGGAAGAATTGAACGGAATGGGGCTGGGTATAAAGATCTTTGATGCCTACCGGCCTTACTCAGTAACTGTAAAGTTCTGGGAACTGGTGAAAGATGAACGGTATGTGGCCAACCCGACCAAAGGCAGCGGGCACAACCGGGGCGTTGCTGTTGACCTGACCATCATCCACCTTAAAACGGGTAAGGAACTGAATATGGGCACCGGTTTCGATAATTTTTCTGACACCGCCCATCATACTTATACCCAATTACCGGAAGAAGTGTTGCAAAACAGGCAACTGCTAAGATCAACCATGGAAAAATTTGGGTTCAGGACCTATACAGAAGAATGGTGGCATTACTCCTGGCCGGAGGCTGCAAGGTTTGAATTGCTGGATATTGCTTTTAAAAAATTAGCAAAAGAGCTATAAAGGAAGAGCATCCACAACAGCATCTGCATTGATCGGACCATATACATGCGGAAAAGTATCCTGGGTGGATTGCGACCAGTCGAAAATATATTTGCTTGTGAGTTTATCCGTATCGATCACCAGTTTCACCAAATCGGTTTTACCGGAAAAATATCTTTCCAGCACAGCAGCTACCTGGTGCTGCTGTGAGCAATGAATAAACCCTTCTTCCTTCAGGGAAGGGTGCTCATAAAAACCGCTTTGTTTTGCATCAGCCCATTCCCCGGCTGTAGTGACATGGTAAATAATTGGCATTATAAAAAGCTTTTAATCTTTTGTTCAAGCATCATAAAATCTGCTAATACGATCGCCGTAACTGCTTCCACGATCACCGGCGCCCTTAATGCAACACACAGATCGTGGCGGCCTTTGATAGAAAAATCTTCTGTTTCCCCGGTATCCCAGTTCAGGCTGTTTTGTTCTTTGGGTGTGGAGGAAGTGGGTTTTATTGCCAAACGGAAGACCAGCTCGTTGCCGTTACTGATCCCGCCGACAATACCACCGGCATGATTGGTCCTTGTTTTACCCTTCATGTCATCAATTGCATCATTATGATGGCTCCCAAACATTCCGGCTGCAGCGAAACCAGTTCCGAACTCCACTCCTCTTACCGCAGGTATGGCAAACAGTATATGCGACAGAACAGATTCCACAGAATCAAACCATGGTTCACCCAGGCCAACGGGCAAACCGTTTACCCGGCATTCCACAATACCGCCGACAGAATCTTTGGCATCAATGGCTTTTTGTAACCCTTTTTCCAAATCCTTTTCGCCACCAATCTCTGTTACTTCGGCTTTGATACTGATAACTTCTGCGACCTCACCCTCCAACTCCCTCCCCAAAGGGGAGGGAGAGCCAGTTTCCGAAAGAAGTTCTTTTCCTATTGCTTCAACAACATTTCCAATGCTATTTAATACATCCTCATTTGTAAAACGCAACATCCTATAACTACCGGCGGCTAGCCATTTAGTTCTGATCTCATCGTAACTTCTTTGCTCCTCTTCGCTCTGATAACCCCCATCTATTTCAAGTATAAGTTTTTTTTCCAGGCAAATAAAATCAGGAATAAATCCATTGACGGGGTGCTGTCTTCTGAATTTAAATCCATGTACCTTTCTATTTCTCACTTCCTGCCAGAGCTTATCTTCTGCCGGGGTCGGACTCTTTCTGTTTTGCTTTGCAAATAAAGATAAATGTCTCCAGTTATCTGTCGAATTGGTAATGTAACCCGGCATACCAGGGTCGCCGGAAGCCCCTCTCTTTTGGAGAGGGGTTTGGGGTGAGGTCTCAGCAAAAGTTAAAAGTTTCTTCGCTATAGCTCCAGCCGCTACGATGCCTGCAGTCATTCTTGCACTGAAATGCCCGCCTCCCCTGTAATCTTCGTTCCCGCCAAATTTCTGATGCGCCACCCAGTCAGCATGACCGGGTCTCGGTATACTTCTTTGCTTTTCGTAATCCCCGCTGCGGGTGTTTTTATTATCAAATAAAATAGTGACGGGGAAACCCGTGGTCTTACCATTGAAAATACCGCTCTTAAAAATGGGAAAGTCTTCTTCCTGTCTCGGTGTGGTCCCTTTATGCTTGCCGCCTTTTCTTCTTTCCAGGTCAGCCGCCAGGTCTTCGGGTGATATTGACAAGCCTGCGGGGCACCCATCAATCGTTACCCCAACACATTCACCATGTGATTCACCAAAGAGGGAGATCCGGAATATCCTTCCAAAATTATTCATGCCATTTAAAGGTATTACTTTAAAGATATATCAGCTCCCAGTGATTTCAAATCCTCATAAAAATCAGGATAGGATTTTTTTACTGCTTCTGCTTCCTCTATCAGCATTTCCCTATTGGCCTTTAACCCGGCTACCGCACAGGCCATCGCTATGCGATGGTCATGATGAGCATGCACATCAGCCCCCTTTACTTCACCGGTGCCATGCACCATCATCCTATCATCTTCCAGTTCTATCCTCACCCCCATTTTATCAAACTCATTCTGCAAAGCCAACCCCCGGCTGCTTTCTTTATGCGTTAACCTTGACACACCTTTGATAGTTGTTTTTCCGTTGCAGTAAGCAGCCAGCACAACCAATGGAGGAAACAGATCCGGGCAATCGGTTGCATCAAATTCAAATCCGTTCATTGCTGCCACATGAACTGTGATTCCCTTTGCATCCATCGCAATGCCTGCATCAGCGGCCATTAATGCATTCACAATAGCTTTGTCTGCCTGGGTTGAAGTTAAGTCCAATCCCTTCACCATTATGGGTCCTGCAATAGCTCCGGCGACAAGAAGAAACGCGCCGCCACTCCAGTCGCCTTCCACGGTGTAAGCCCCCCTGCCCCCCGAAGGGGGGTTCTGCGAAGAGTCATAATGAAAAACAAATTCATCATAGTTTCTATTCTCGGGAACATTCAAACCAAACTTTATCATCACATCCAAAGTCAAATCAATGTATGGTTTGCTTTTGAGATTATGAACCTTTATTGAAACTATTGAACTATCGGAATCAAAAGTCCCCCCATGCGGGGGATTTAGGGGGGCTCCATAAGCCATTAACAGCCCCGTGAGAAACTGCGAACTCAATGAACCATCTACTTCTATATTTTTCGGTTGTAATGGGCCTTGTATTGTTATTGGCAGCTTTCCATTATTGCTTTTCACTTTTACATTCAGTTGCGGAAGAATTTCATCAAAGAAATCCATGGGTCTTTTAACCAGGCTTCCTGAACCGTTGATGGTAATCTCTTTGTCGCTCAATGCCACTAATGGAGTAAACATTCTTATACTTAATCCGCTTTCCACGCAGTCTATTTCACTACTCATCGGATTGACACCAGAACTATTAATTATTAATTCTTCATTATTAATTATTACCTCAGCACCCAATGCTTTTATTATCCCGATCGCGGCTTTGTCATCGCTGGAGTGCCCCGGGTTCTGAATAATCGTTTCGCCTTTTCTCAACAGCGCCGCCGCACAGGCCCTTTGCATGGAACTTTTCGATGCAGGCGCCTGTACCGTTCCTTTTAATTTTGATGGTCGTATTGTAACCTTCATGCCCCTATCCTCCAAAGGAGTCCCTCGGACCCTAAAGGAGAATTATCATTTTAAAATTTTGAAATAATTTTTCCCAACTGACTTAATGAAATATTCTTTACCACTCCTTTGCCGATCCTTTCCAGCAACACATAGTTCATTTCCTTTCTCTCCCGCTTTTTATCCATCTTCAGCACATTAAATACTTTTTGATTGTCGAATGATGCATAAGCAGGGAGGTTATATTTCTCCAGCAGCTTCACCACTCTTTCTGTTTGTTTAAACCCGGCAAGCTGTTCAGAAATATGACAGGCATAGGTCATACCGATGGATATAGCCTGCCCGTGCAGCAATTCATATTGCGTTTCCAGTGCATGCCCGAGGGTGTGACCAAAATTCAGCAGCCGTCTTTCCCCTTTCTCAAATTCATCTTTCTGCACCACTTTAATTTTTATCAGCGCATTTCGCTGTATCAATTCACAGATTGATTTTTGCCGGCCGCGGTAGATTTTCACTGAATTCTTTTCCAGTTCAGCAAACATGGCAGCATCTTTTATACAGGCATGTTTGATGATCTCTGCAAAGCCATTTTCCCATTCCTGCTGCGGAAGCGAATTCAGGAAAACCATATCATGCAGAATGAAGGAGGGCTGGCGGATGGTGCCCAGCATATTCTTATAGGGCCCCACATCAATCCCATTCTTACCGCCGATAGAAGCATCGGCCAGTCCAAGGACAGATGTCGGGATAAAGCCGAACTGTATGCCCCGCATATATACGGCAGCCACATAACCGGTGATGTCGGAGATCACCCCGCCGCCCACACCCACCAATGTTGTTGTACGGTCGGCTTCCATTTCAATGAGTTGTTCAATCACGGCATCCACAGTGGCCTGCACTTTAAATGCTTCCCCGGGTTTCAGCACAATGGTATTCCAGCCTTTGAAGCGTTTGGTGTGCGCCTTATACACATTACTGTCCGTGATGATGATAGTAGCCCTCGGGTCAGTTATCTTTTTAAGATGACTGATCCCATAAGCCAGGTATAACTCAGTTGAAGATGTTGAGAATTTAAAAGTCAGTTTCTTCATTTTGTTTCGTTTCATGCAGAGGCGCTAAGAAATACGTTCACTTCGCAAATGCTCATCTGTGTTACTACAGTACAAGTGTGCGACGCAACGAAGCTGATAGTAGTAATGCAGCTGGTAACATTACCCACCCCAACTAACTAAAGAAATTTATTTTCCTCAATTCGCCCTCCCGAAATAATCGGGACAGGCTGCCCAGGCCGGGATGTTTCCTTGCTGCAAATTTTACTATTCAATCAAATCAAGAACTCTTCAAACCTAAGTTCCCCGCCAGCTGGCGGGGACAGGGGCCTAACTATCCATCACTTTCTTCTGGTGATTGATGCTTTCCATATGCACGGCATCAAAATAACGTGTAATGAATTCTTTGCTCAGTCCTATCTTATCCCCTTTTGCTGTTGCCCTTTCAATGATCTCATTCCAG
>JANNUI010000228.1:0-8919 GCA_031395125.1 Chitinophagaceae bacterium
ATTGCCGCGCTGGAAAAATTCAGCGAGGCCCTGCCGGGTGACCTGGCTTTTTTTGACAACAAAGAAGAAATCGTGCATGTCGGAATTTTGCTGCGGGATGAGCAGATCATTCATGCCTCCGGCAAAGTGAGGATCGACCGGATAGAAAAAAAAGGAATCATCAGTGCGGAGACCGGAAAACGGATAATGAAACTACGGGCAGTAAGGAGGTTGTATTAACAACTGATCAGAAAATTCCCTTTACCCATTTCACGAGCATGGCATCCCAGCTCAGCATTTTAAAAGCGGTGTAAAAGAGGATAACGGCAAATATTTTCTTCAGCACCTCCTGGTCCGTAGCCAATGCGAGCTTGCTGCCGAAATAAGCGCCGACGATAAATCCGGCTGCCAATAACCCCACAATTTTCAGATCTATCGGCGTGCCTGCTTTCTGGCACTGGTGATAATAATACAGCGAAGCAATGATGACCACCGGCAGTGTAAGCACTGCCAGCGAAGTTCCCTGGGCCTGGTGCTGCGTAAAGTTCATGAAAAAGATCAGCGCAGGTACCATGATGATACCGCCGCCCACACCCACCAGCCCGCTGAGCATACCGGCTGCCAGCCCGATGAGAAGGGCAGTCAGTACAAGTTGAGTTGCCATATTTTTTTGTTGAAGGTTGTTCATCTTATTTTCGGAAAGTCTCTTTATACCGGTCAATTGCTTCGGTAATGATACGGCCGGCAATGAACTGGTCCTGGAAATTATCGATCTCCACTTTTTTATTTTCAAGCACTTTGTACTGCTCAAAAAAATTCTTCAGTTCCAGCAGGAAATGCCGGGGCAGTTCTTCCATCCGGCTGATATGGTTCACAGAAGGATCATTGGCGGCCACCGCAATGATCTTATCATCCACCTGTCCCTGGTCAATCATTTGCATATTACCGATCACATTTGCTTCTACGAGGCAAAGTGACTGGATGGACTGGGAGCAAAGTACTAAAATATCCAGCGGGTCGCCATCCTGTCCAAGTGTTTGGGGAATAAATCCGTAGTTGACGGGATACTGGAACGAAGAATAGATCACCCTGTCCAGTTTCAGCAGACCCGTGATCTTATCCACTTCATATTTCGTTCGGGAGCCCTGCGGGATCTCGATCAGGGCATTTACCGTTGCCGGGGCTTTTTCTCCGTAATGGGCGCCATGCCAAGGATGGTGAACGGTCAGCATGAAAAGTTAAAGGTTGTAAGTTTAATGTTTAAAGTTACCTCACCCACTTACCTGGCTATCCTCATTCCAATATAAGTTCCCAATAAACCCGGTCCGCCACCCAAACCAACCAATAAGATGTTTTTTATCATTGCAGCGAATCGTTGATGCCGGGTTTGTTCATGAGCGTATCCGCATCGTGTTCATACAAATATTTTAAGTCAACCAGCCACTGCCCGTTTGCCTTTATCACTTTCAGCGTATCCGGGTCGTTCTTGAATGAATTGGAGTAGATCACCACGGTCACCGAATCTGTAACAGGTTCGTATACATTGAGGATATTGATGGAAGATGTCCGGTAACCGTCTTTGATCTTTTTATCCATGGTCCGGAAGGATCGTTCCACCACATCCATATAATTGGTGTTGATGGAATCCGTCAGCATATAGGTTCTTGCCTGATCAAACTTTCCATCCAGCGCCGCCCGGATAAAATTCCTGGCAGCATCAATATTGTTTTCGGATTCTGCTGGCAGGCTTTTTTTGTCTTTGCAGGAGGCGGTAATAAATAGCAGGAATAAAAAGAGTAGGTTATTTCTTTTCATTCCTGCAAAGTAAGTAATTCTTTATGAGTGCTATGGCCCCGGTTTGTCTTTCTTGGTGATAGGAGGGGCCTGCCGGTTGGCTTCCTGGGGGTTTTCTTTCTCATACTCCTTGTTATAAGCACGGAGTATGTGCTTCACCAGGCGATGACGCACCACATCCTCTTCATCCAGTTCAATATGGGCAATGCCATCAATGTTTTTCAGTATTCGTACAGCTGTAAAAAGCCCGCTTCGCTGGTTGCGGGGCAGGTCCACCTGTGTCAGGTCACCGGTGATGATGGCCTTCGCATTGGCGCCGATGCGGGTCAGGAACATTTTTAGCTGCAGGTCGGTGGCATTCTGTGCCTCATCAAGAATGATGAAAGCATGATCCAGTGTACGGCCCCGCATATAAGCCAGCGGCGCAATCTCAATGGTACGGGTGGTCATATAATAACCCAGCTTGTCTGCGGGGATCATATCATCAAGGGCATCATATAAGGGGCGCAGGTATGGGTCGATCTTTTCTTTCAGGTCACCGGGAAGGAAGCCAAGGTTTTCGCCGGCCTCCACCGCAGGACGGGTAAGGATGATCTTCTTCACCTGCTTATTCTTCAATGCCCTCACAGCAATTGCCACCGCCGTGTAAGTTTTACCCGTACCGGCCGGGCCGATGGCAAATACGATGTCATTCTTTTCAGCTTCCTGTACCAGTTTTTTCTGGTTCGCAGTCCGGGCCCTAACCGATTTTCCGTTGGGGCCAAACACCAGCACTTCGTTGGGGTTCTTTTCCTGGAAGTGGTCAATGGTTTCGGCATCATCACCGCCGAGCACCTGCTCAAAATAATTCTGGCTCATGTGGCCGTTGCGTTCCAGGTAGGAGATGATGAGTTCAATTTTCTCCCGTGCAATACCGATCTGCTCAGGAGCGCCGCTCAGCTTGAGCTGGGTGCCGCGGGAGAGGATCTTCAGCAGGGGGAATTTTTTTTTGAGGATGTCTAACTTACCGTTGTTTACGCCGAAAAATTCAATAGGGTTTACGGTTTCGAGGTTGATGATGGTGTCTGTCAATGCACATCGGTTTATGTTTCACTTAAGCCGGCGCAGGGCGGTACCGGATTCTATTGCGTCTCCTGACCATTCTCAGAAGCCTGCCCCGTGTTTCAATATTACTTTGGAATATTGTTTCAGCCTAAAGTTACTTATTCACAGATGTTAATACAAATTACCGGCAGGAAGTTTTTGTTAATGATTTTTTATGTAAGCGGGCATTTCATTTTTCGCTTACCATCACGCATACCTGAACGTTCTTGTCCAACCTGCACCACTGATCCGCTATCCTGCTTACCCGCTTTTGAAGTGATGATAAACTGCTTTACCTTGTTAAAGAATATGAAAAGATAGCAGCATTGTTATCATTGCCGCCAAAGAAGTGCAATTTTTGCAGGTTGGACAAGCCCCGTCAGACGATGAAACTGAAACTCTTCTTCATGGTTTTGTTTTTTTTAAAAGCCTGGTCATCTTATGGCCAGTTGTACAAGGTCTCAGGTATTGTGCTGGACAACAAAAAAGAACGTCTTCCCCTTGCCAGTGTGGAAATTAAAGAGCCGAAGAAGGGAACAGTGAGCAAAGACGATGGTTACTATGAATTTTACCTGGAAAGAGGTAAATACGACCTGTTAGTGAGTATGATCGGCTACAAAACAAGGGTGGTCACCTTTTACATTAATAACGGCGACATAACAGAGAACGTTACGCTTGAACCCGACGAATCCACCAGTCTTTCCGAAGTAGTGATCAAAGTCAAACTAAAAGACAGGGCGGAAGACATCATTCGGCAGGTGATCCGTAACAAAGAAACCGTACTGGATGCTATTGGTTCCTACTCCTGCAATGCCTACATCAAAGCTTTTCAATTAGACTCCAATTACACGAAGAAAAAGGAAGAAGGGGACACTACTCAGAAGGAAGACCCGATGGCTATCGGGTTTGGCAGGATGTCGCTCACAGAAATTTTACTCCATGTTGACAGGAATACCAACGGGCAGATAAAGGAGGAGCGCCGTGCTGTCAATATACGGGGTAATACCGATGGCTTGTTCTATTTGTCCGCCCTCGATGGCGATTTCTTTATCTATGACAACCTTATCAAAGCCCCGCCGGTTTCAAGGATACCCTTTGTTTCGCCGCTCAGCTACAGCGGCCTGCTGGCCTATCGTTTCAAAACGCTCAAGATCGATCGTACGATCAAACCCAAAGTGTACACCATCGCCATCCGGCCAAGACAGTTGAGCAATGCCACCATCGAAGGGGAGATCAGCATACAGGACAGTACCTGGAATGTGATGAGTGTGGAATTCAGGCTGCCATCTGCCCACATGCCGGAGTATGACTACATGGAAGTGAAACAGCAGTATGAAAAGATCGGCGACAGCGCCAGGGTTATCAGCCGGCAACAGTTTATTTACTATACCAAAACCAAAAAAGGAAAAATATACGGAGAGACAACGGTGCTTTTTTCAGACTATGAACTGAAGAAGAATTTCAAAAAAGGACATTTTGGATTAGAGCTGAGTTCCACTTCGCAGGAAGCCTACGAAAAGGATTCTATATTCTGGAAAACAGTGCGGCTGGAGCCGCTGTCAAGACAACAGGAATTATATACCCGCTACCAGGACAGCATTACCCGCTATATGAGAAGCGAATCCTACCTGGACTCCATAGACCGGGTGCTGAACAAGATCACCTGGAAGAAGATGCTCATCTTCGGTCAGATATTCAACGATCACAGAAAAGAAAGGATGTGGATACTGCCGCCCATCACTACCATGCTGCAACCGGTTGCTTTTGGCGGAGCGAGGCTTAAATTATCAGCCGCATACAGGAAAACCTATCCTTCCCGCAAAACACTGAACTGGGATGCAGATATCAGCTATGGGTTCCGCAACAGGGATGTGAACGGCGAAGTAAGCATGAAGCGGAAATACAATCCTTTCAACAACGGGCAATTCAGTGTAAGGGCAGGAAGGAATTTTGAATATATCTATCCCGGTGATGCCTGGATAAATGTGCTGAAGCGGAGCAATATCTACCTGAACAACTACCTGGAAGCAGGGCATGAACTGGAGATACTGAACGGTGTTACGCTGATGAATGAATTCCAGGTGGCATTCCGGCGGTCAGTGGCCCATTATAAGGTGGGGAACAATGCGGACAGCATATTTGGCATACCCAATGACCCGCCGGTGGAGTTTGATGCGTATAATGCCACGTATAACCAGGTGAAATTGTACATCACTCCCCGCATGCGGTATATCAGAGAGCCCAAAGAGAAAATTCATCTCGGTTCCAAATGGCCCACTTTTTATGTGCTGTGGAAAAAAGGGATCAAAGGATTATTCAAAAGCGAGATCGATTTTGATTACCTCGAGTTTGGCCTGCAGCAGCATGTAAACTTCGGTGTAGCTGGCAATGCCTATTATAATATCAAGACAGGCGATTTCCTGAACACCAGGGACCTGCGGGTGATAGACTATAAATTCATGCGGCAGGGCGACCCGCTGTTTTTCAACAATCCGCAGCATGCTTTCCAGGCGCTGGATTCCACCTTCCCGGTATTTGACCGGTATTACCAGGGCAACCTGGTGCATGAATTCCAGGGGGCACTCATCAACAAGATACCTTTCCTTAAAAAAATAAAACTGCAGGAAGTGGCCGGTGGTGGTATTCTATTTGCTCCCGAACGGGACCTGCGCTATGCTGAATTCTTTGCCGGTATTGAGAGAGTGTTCAAATGGCCGTTCAATCCTTTGGCAAGGGTGAAACTGGGGGTATATGTGGTTACTTCGGTGGCCAACAAATTCAATAACCCGGTGCAGTTCAAGATCGGGCTGACCACCTGGGACAGGTTCAGGAACAGGTGGAGGTGACAAAGGGATTAAATAACGTAGAGAATTTTTTCAGAAGCGGCTGTTGATTTTTTCTCTTTCAGGAATGTACTGACCGGGAATATTACATTCTCATTTTTACCCCAGGAGATACTTCCATTACCAACGATGAATTTCTTAAAACTGGCCGGGGCAAAATATTTCAGGTTATCCCCTTTCACATATTGCTGGAATAAGGGAAGAAAATCTATGACCCTTGTGAGTTTGTTCCTGCCGGATGTGAAAGTCAGTGCAATAATGAAGTCATGTAAATACTTGCCTGAAACAAGAGTTATTTCCTGTTCAGTTTTTTTGCGATGACGTCGCATTTTACTTTTTTGTGATATATGAACACCATTTCCCATTTTGCTACAACCTGCTTGTAATATTTTTTAAGAAAGACCGCCACTTCATTGGCTTCTGCTTCTGTAAGTGGTTTCCTGCCTTTTACTTTTTTGAACAGTAAAGTTACATTATCTCCGGAAATCCGGAATTCCACCTTCATTTCCCGTTCCTGCACCTGCACATGAACATGTATAGGGAGATGATCGTTTGAATAAAACCGGATAATGAAATTGAGGTATTGGAATATCCTGGGCATGGTTCAAGGTACAAAAAACAACATTTAGTTCAGTTTAACATCAGCTGACCACCTGGGACAGGTTCAGGAACCGGTGGTGGTGATGGAGTTGTGTTGAGGGCCTTGCGATCTCGTTGCAGAAATCAGTTGACCTCTGCTATCCGGACTTTGTATTTTGCAGCCGTCATCTTAGTTGCTTGTTTTTTGTATCATTTTCAGAATAATTCGAAAAAATCCGGCAGTAAACTGCTGAATAAAGGTGACAGGATCAGCAATGTTTTTTTAATTGACTCGGTAAAAGTCAGGTCTATCTGCAGTTTTTTGGACAGGATGTTTTGGTTTTTGAAATTGGCAGGAATGATCTCCTTGCCTTCGTTTTCCAACGGGAATTTGCTCTCCAGGATCCGCGTTCCATACTGGTGCATGATAAAATAATTGGGCAGATAAAATATGGCCATGACCAGCGTATTCAAAAGACCAAAAGAGATAACGAATTCCAGCGGGAAATCACTGGTATTTTCCGGGTTTTGAGAACGCCATGCATTATGAAAAAGAATGGAGGTAATGACCCCAAGTGACAAAACCAGTGCGGTAAAATTGAGCAATGCATCCTGGTAACTACGGAGCTTTTTATAATCAGTGATGTCGAAATCTTTCATTTCGATATTCTTCAAACACTTGCGGCCGATCAGCACAATGCCCGCTAAAAAGTATAATCCCACCCCCCTTGCCAGGGATGCGAAGGTTTGTAATTTGATATCCTGGTGATTAATGTAAGTATCGGGCACCACGAGATAGGGGAAAATGAGCATCCGGCCGGCCGTGGTTATCAATAAAAGAATGATGAGGAGGAACAGGAATGCTATTATAAGCTTGAATTTGTTGCCGGTCTCACGCCTGATGCGCAGGATGATCGCAGTAGCGGGGAATAGCAGGATGCACCACAATGCGCCCTGCAATGCCATGAATGTAAACCATATCAGGTAAGCGGGGTGTTGATTAAAGAACTGCTTTTGGCCATCCTCCAACAGCAGCGCGGAACCGCCAAAAATATCTTCAAAAAAGAACAGAATGATGATCAATACAAACCCAAGCCCTCCGGCGCCAATCATTACCAGGTTGATATTTGATTTCAGGGATCTCATTTTATTTCTCCATTTTAGTTTTTTGTTTTGATCATTCACAACCAGCCTGCTGTCTTTCAGGCATCATTGCAGATCATTTTCACTGGTCGGAGAATTGAGCCGGTAGTTTAATAGGGCATATAAACTCAGGAAATTGTCTTCGGCGGGGTATTTGAAAAATGTCCTGCCCGGAACAGGGCCGATTAAAGTTACAAAAGTTGAAAACATATTCTGTTGTTAATCTCTTTCCCGGGCGGGTTTCGCAGGTTTAGCGTTTTGAAGGGGATATCACAGGGCATGACACCGGTCTGGTAAGAGGATATATTCAACATCCCGGTGCAGTTCAAGATCGGGCTGACGACCTGGGACAGGTTCAGGAACAGGTGGAGGTGATGAAAAAATTAAAGGGAAGTATATAACTTGGAATTCTTTTTGGGCTATTTTAATTCTAGATTGCTATTGCAATCACTAAAATTTTTCAAAAAGAATTGAATTAATGAAAGAATATGCCGCATTATCCTTTTTATTGAAAAGATCATTAATCTTTCCCTCATAGTGGGATGTGCAGGTAAAGCAAAGTGAATAGCGAGTGTTCAATTTTGCAATAGCCTTCATTTGAAGTTGCTCCTCAGTCGTTAGGGTTATTCTGTTCTTCAGTTGTAATTCTTTAAGAGCTATTGCACTTAGTAGTTTATTAAATTTATTTTCATTAAAAAGATTTGATTTAATAGCCGAATAATTTTTTGAACGTATCAGTCCTTGATAATTGCTAATATTTATTGAAGTTACTGCTGCAAAGCCACATGATATTTGAATTTCAATTGTAGGCCTTTCTTTATTCTGTGAATTTAAGATTAATGAGAAAAGTAGGCAGAAAGTTAAAGCAGGAATTCGCATATATGAAGTTAATTTATCTTATCTGAAATTGTTGACATACCAGATTTCTTCACAATTTTTTATTATCTAAGAAACAAGATATGTTCTCACCACCTCGCCACAATCTTCAGGTTCACCAGTCTCGGCGTCAGCCGGTTCGGCAGTAAGTAAGTGGTGTTCGAAAAATCCTTTACGAACATGAAGGAGATTGTATTGGCCCGGTCAATGATATTAAAGACCTCGAGACTGGCCCAGATATTGTCAAAATTTCTGAAAGGAGAGTGGCTGCGCCGCTTGCTCCGGTCATCATCCATCAGCAGGGCGCTGAAACCAATATCGGCACGGATATAGGGATTAATGAATGCAGCATTACGGTATTTTATTGAATTGGGAATATTGTAAGGGAGATTGCTGCCGTATAAAAGGTTCAGATAGACTTTAAAATTCTTATTGGTGGTCAGGTAATCCTGGAAATACATGCCCAGCATGACACGCCGGTCAGTAGGACGACGGATATAACCATTTTGTATAACAGAACTGTCAATGGGCTGGTTCAGCGAATCCAGTTTGTACAGTTTGAAAAAATCATTCTCAATATCCTCTGCCGTTTTCATGATGCCAAGGCTGATCCAGCTTTCAG
>JANNUI010000134.1:0-2101 GCA_031395125.1 Chitinophagaceae bacterium
CTTTTGCCCAGGAGTGGCTTTCACCGGGGTTTTATTAGTTAGTGTAACATAGTACAATGAATCCGACGGGGCCTTATCGGGGTTCCAGTTGAAATATAAAGTGCTTCCGTCATTCCCCCAAAAAATACCTGATGGCGAAGTGCCGATCCATTTAGGGTCTCTCATTATTTTTTCGACGGTAAGCTTTTCCGGTTTTTGTGCCAAAAGAGAAAAAGAAAAAAGGGCACAAAAACCACTGAATAAAAATTTTCGCAACATAATATTGCCGGTTTAGACTATAAATATACTGCGTACGATGTAGTTCCGCATCAGGCGTGACGAAGTGCATTGAGATTGCGATGAACTACTTCTGCCGTTTATAAAATGCAGGGCGGCGGTCAGTTATTCGGCGCCCCGCCGTCGATCCAGCAGATGATGGAGTTTTTTTGTGCGGTAGAAAGGGTGGAACCCTGGGGCATTGCACCGGTAGAAATCGCCGTTCTTACCCGTGTGCGGGCATTGAACACTTCATTATAGGTTGTAAGAGGGCCAGGGCCGTTGGTGCTCCCCGCAGCGTGGCATCCGGATATATTGCAGGTGGACTGTATGATGGGACTAACATCTGCAGCAAAGGCCTTATTGGTGATCGTGGCACAATTGACCGTGGTGCCTCCACCGCCGCCACCCGAACTTTTGCTGCAGCCTATACCTGTAAGCACTGCAATGCTGGTTACCAGTGTCAGGATAAATATATTTTTCATGCAATAATTTTTGAAAGTATGAACCGTCAGTTTTAAAGAAACGGAGAAAATCCGATAAAGTTGCCTCCGGTTTATATTATCTCAGCTATATGCCGGTGAATATTTTGTGAAAGCAGTTCAGTTGGTACATCATTGGAATCACCACCAAAGGGATCCTCTATCTCTTCAGCAATAAGCTCCAAACTGGCCAGCACATAAAAGATGAAGGCTACCACCGGTATTATGTAAAAACCCAGCTGGAAAACATAACCAAAAGGCAGGGTCATAACATAGAAAAAGATGAATTTTTTGATAAAGACACTATAGGAAAAGGGGATGGGTGTATTCTTGATGCGTTCACAGGCACCGCAGATGTCGGTAAAGGACTGGAGCTCGGCATTCAGGAAGAGCAACTGTTCGCCGGTTATCTTTTTTCCCTCAAATAATTGATGGATGTGACTGTACATGAGAAGGGCCAGTTGGTTGGGCACATGCTTAGCATGGTCTATTTTCTGAAACACATGTTTGTGCTCTTCGTCTTCAAAAAGTTCTATCCTTGTTTTTTCCTTGTGCAGGTGATTATGCAGGGCATATGCATAGGCCGGAATTATTTTCCGGAAGAAGGAGCGTTGTGCAGTATCTTCTTTGGGCAGCATCATATCTAATTTCATAGCCAGGTTGCGGCTGTTGTTCACCAAACTGCCCCATAGTTTGCGGCCCTCCCACCAGCGGTCATAGGCAGTATTGGTGCGAAATACCAGTAGCATAGAAATGGCGAATCCCAGCAGGGTGTGTATAACAGACAGGTTCTTTACATAATTATTTTCAGAAAACTTCCAGTATTCCAGTTCCAGCCAGGCAATGATACCGGAATACACACAGATGCCGAGGATCAGTGGCAGCAGTTGCCTGAAAGTGTCAGCCTTATGAAAGCGGAAGATGAAAGTGAACCATTCTTTGGGGTTATAGGAGATCATCAGGGGATTCTTTGTTCAAAAATAGGGATTGCAATTCTTTCGGGCCTGGCCCCACTGCCGGTTCTCTGATGGGATAATGACTAATTTGCTGGAGCAGGCCGGCCCGGATAGGAAATTAGCAATATTTTTTTGTAAACAGTCATATGACCATGAAAACAAGAAAATTTACTTTGTTCATCGTATTCTGTATTGTATTTGCCAGTTGCCGCACCCCCCGTTTTATTTATGCTCCGGCTCCTCCCAACAGTCCTTATTTCCAGGAAAAAGGAGAATCAAAACTGGCGGGTTATTATTCGACCGGTGGTGATAATAATAATCTTATGAGTGAATATAATAACGGGCTCGACCTGCAGGCTGCGTTTGCGGTAAGCAACCGCTGGGCCATCACAGCTGATTATTTCAAAC
>JANNUI010000231.1:0-6485 GCA_031395125.1 Chitinophagaceae bacterium
GCGGCGGCCCACCAGGCAATACTCTGTTTCTTCGTGGCGGAACTCATCATATTCCAGCAGGCTGTTCAGGCTTACCAACCCTTCACATTTGTGCTCCACTGTTTCCACCCAAAAACCGAATGATGCCACACCGCTGATGATACCCTCAAATTCCTCACCGAGGTAATTCTTCATATACAATACCTGCATGTATTTATTGCCGGCCCGCTCTGCATCCATTGCCGCCCTCTCCCTTTCACTGGAATGTTTACATTTATCCTCCAGTTTTTTATCCGGTTTCACCTTGTTGTTCAATACATCAAAAAGGATCCGGTGCACCATCACATCCGGGTAGCGGCGGATGGGCGAAGTAAAATGGCAATAATTTTCAAAACCCAAACCATAATGCCCGATATTTTCAGCCGTGTATTTGGCTTTGGACATTGTACGGATACCTAATTGTTCCAGCACATGCTGCTCCGGTCTGCCATGCACATCTTTCAGCAACTGGTTAAAGGAAGAAGCAATCGCTTCAGGTGTTGATGTGTCAAACTTATGTCCGAACTTTTTGGCAAAGGCTGCAAAAGGCAGCAGTTTTTCCTCATCCGGGTCATCATGTATCCGGTAAGGGAAAGGCAGGGGCTTATTATTGAACTTTAGTTTTGAGATATTTTCTGCCACTGTCCTGTTGGCCAGCAGCATGAATTCCTCTATCAACTGGTGTGCTTCCTTGCTTTCTTTTACCATGATACCCACCGGGTCGCCTTTATCATTAAGTTTGAACTTCACTTCCTGCGAGGAGAAATTAATAGCGCCGTGATTGAATCGCTTTTTTCTGAGTCGCTGGGCAATATCATTCAGGATCAAAACCTCCTCAGCGTACAATCCTGCTTTTTCTTCAATGATGGCCTGCACTTCTTCGTATGTAAAGCGGTGGTCAGAATGGATGACTGTCTTGCCCAGCCAGTATTGTTTGATCTCCCCTTTGGGTGTCACCTGGAAAATGGCAGAGAATGTCAGCTTATCTTCCTTTGGCCGGAGCGAACAGAGGAAATTGGAGATATGCTCAGGCAGCATCGGGTTCACCCGGTCGGGCAGGTAAACTGATGTAGCCCGCAGATAGGCTTCCATATCAAGGTCTGTATCAGGTTCCAGGTAATGGCTCACATCGGCAATATGAATGCCGATCTCATAATTACCCGTACTTAATTTCCGGAAGGAAACCGCATCATCAAAATCTTTCGCATCCGCAGGATCGATGGTAAGGGTGAGTATGTCACGGACGTCCTTTCTTTTTTTTATTTCATCGACTGAGATAATATCCGGGATCCTTGCCGCCACTTCCTGCGCCTCGTCAGAAAATGAAAGCGGGAAACCCTCTTCCAGCAAAATTCCCTTCAGGGCCGCATCGTTGCCGCCATCGTCTGCCAGCACACTCACAACTTCGCCAACCGGCCGCTTACCATTGTTTTCCCAGTCCAGCAGCTTCACCAGCACTCTGTCCTTGTCCTTTGCACCGTTGATATTTGTAAGCGGTATGAAGATGTCGGGCATCGGTTTATCCATTTCGGCCACGAAAAAGGCAAAGCCTTTATTCATTTCCAGCCGGCCAATGAATTCAGTGCGCTTCCGCTGCAGTACTTCTTTGATGACTCCCTGCATCCGGCGGCCACCACTCTTCACCTCCTTGATGGCGACCATCACCTGATCGCCATGCAAGGCTGTGTTAAAATCACCGGGACGGATGAGGATATCCACTTCCATTCCTTCGATCGTCACAAACCCCATCCCTGAACGGGTGATCTCCAGTGTCCCTTTCAGTAACTGTCCATGCGGTTGTCTTTGTTTTTCTTTCTCTTTTCTTTTCTTTGAATTTTTTCTTCCCATACGCTCGTTTAAGCTTGTTGCCTGCCTGTCCGGAAGGCAGGTTTAAAATTGATAATAAAATTCGTCACCAGGTTATTGAACTGTTCTCCTTCCCCAAAGAGAAACCGGTGCCGGATGGGGATGACATACAGCGGCAGTTCCCCCATTTCAGCAGTGAACTTCTCCAGCCTTACGGCATCTTTTTCTGTAGTCAGTATTATTTTATCTTTTGTTTTAATTGTGTTGAACTTGTTTTTTATTTCGATCAGGTCATCGATCGAAAAAATATGATGATCCGGGTATTGCAGCATCAGGTAGCTGTTGCTGTGCTCTTCCAGCATTTTTTTCAGCGGCCGCGGGTTGGCGATCCCTGTCACCAGCAATACCTCCGTGCTGCTTCTCAGCAGGATCTCTTTTTTACTACCCAGGTGATACGGGCTGGCATATTCAATAGCCGTAAAGAAGATTGCCTGGCCTTCCACCGGGTTTATTTCAATGATGATCTTTTCCTTTTCTTCTGCGGTCAGACCTGGTTTGCATTTGGTCACCAGCAGTACCTGTGCCCTTTTGTAGCTTTTTTTCAGGTCCCGGAGATCACCAGTGGGTAAATAAAAATCCCGGGTGAACAGGTTGCCGTATTCCGTCAATAAGATATTCAGTCCGGCTTTCACTGCCCGGTGCTGAAAAGCATCGTCCATGATGATGACTTCCGTTTCCGGCCTGTCGTGCAGCAGTTGCGGGATAGCCACCAGTCTTTCCTCACCTACCGCCACGGGCACAGCAGGAAATTTTAAATGAAACTGCATTGGCTCATCCCCGATGACCAGTGCAGTAGAGTTTTCATTGGCCAGGGCATAGCCTTTTGTTCTCCGTTTGTAACCCCGGCTGAGTGTTGCCACTTTGAATTTATCATTAAGCAACCCGACCAAATATTCCACCAGGGGTGATTTGCCGGTGCCCCCCGCTGAAAGATTGCCCACAGCGATCAAAGGCAGACCGAAACTGCTTGACTTAAGGATATTTTTATCATACAGGAGATTCCTCACCGCAATCCCCAGCCAGTACAGTAAAGCGAAAGGCAATAACAGGATCCGGAATGACTTCAGGAAAAAGTTAGAAAACATAAACAGCTTGACACATAAAAGAATGGCCTAAAGGTACAGTAATCCCGTCAGCTATTACCGGATTTATCCCTGTTCTCAATAAACACAGAGAAGACAGTTGTGCCATAGTTACGCTCCGTTTTATAGAATGGAAATGTCTTGTAATCATTCCGGGGAGTATGTTCCAGCACAAACCACCCGCCTTTATTGAGCAATTGCTTTTCAAACAACAGCTTTGGCATGTCGTCAATATTGGTGAGTGCATAGGGCGGGCCGGCAAAGATGAAATCAAATGAATCCGTACATGCAGCAATGAATTTGAACACATCCATTTTGATGGTCTTCATCTTATCCAGTCCAAATGATGCAGCCGTTTTTCTGATAAACTCATACATAGCTGTGTCCTTTTCAACAATGGTGAGATCTGGAACTCCCCTGGACGCCAGCTCGTAACTGATATTGCCGGTGCCTCCAAACAGATCAAGTGTTTTCAGCGAAGCAAAATCAAATTTGTTCTGAAGGATATTGAACAATCCTTCTTTGGCGATATCGGTCGTTGGCCGGGTATGCGGCATTTTGGATGGCGGGTTAAATCTTCTTCCGCCCAGCGCGCCACTTATGATACGCATTTTGAGAGATCATTAAGTGAAGTAAAAAAATGAGCCGGGTGCTCATGGCTGCTGCGCCATGCTGCATCCCTGAATTCAATATGGATGAAATACTGGTACAGTTCTTTGTAAAGAGCCGATTGTTTGTCCACCAGCCCAGACAGTTCCAGCTTCGTTTCGTTTTGTGATAAGGAGAATTGCTGGCAGGTCTTTAGCAGGAAATAGATCACATCCCCCGGTACGCTGTATTCAAATACCTGTGACAGTAACAATTGATTGCCCCTTGTTGCCAGCAACGTAAAATCATGTTGCCGGAAATCAACCCGGAGGCAACCCGTTGAATTGTTTGTATTATTTCTCAGGCAGACAGAAGCCTGGTGCCATGTTCTTGCTGACGGAAATTTCCGGGTGACCCAGTCATGAACTGCTTTAGGTACAGCGTAAACATTGAACAGTTGCCATTCAGGCAGCATTTCTGTGATGGTAACGGTGGTGGCAGGAAGTAATTCTTTTAACTGTCCGGCATCCTCATGCCTGAAACCGGTAGCTGGAATAAGCATACTATAGGGATAATCATAACAAACCTGCACCTGGTAAAAAGCCTGGTTCAGTTCGGGATGCAGCGTTGAAAGTTCTTCGAGGAAACCGGTGTCCACCTCTTCTGCAGCATACCAGGCAAGCCGCGTCAGTTGCCCGGCGGAACTGTCTGTTATTGCGAATGAGCAGTGTTTTTCCCCGACCCGGAAAAATAAAACAGGTTGTACGATCGCTGAGCCGGGTTGTTCTTTTATTTCAAATACAGGTCTCACTGTTTTGGATTGCTGCAATAATAGACAAAAAACCTCACCTGACCCCGATTTGCATCGGGGCAGGTTCTCTCCCACAGCAAGAGGAACCGCACACAACCTTTCCCTTTTTTCGGGAGCCCTTGCTTAAATTAAACCCTGCTTCGGTAAAGAAATATTCTTAAAGTCTGGATTGTACATTACTTATCCTCCTGTAAGAAGAAGGTCGAGATGGGGTTTTATCGTAGGTTTGCGCCACTTTATTCATGGCAGCAGGAATTTCACAAAGCGATCTACAGGTAGAAACCAGCAACAGGCAGATATTAAAAATTGCATTGCCTATCAGTCTTGCATTACTGGTGCCACAGATCAATTTTTTGGTCAACAATGTTTTTCTCAGCGGCCTCGGTGAAACAGAATTGGGCACTGCGGGCATTACCGGTGTCTTCTATCTCATTTTCGCCCTGGTAGGTAACGGGCTAAACAGCGGCCTTCAGGGTTTATTGGCCCGACGTGCAGGTGAAAACCGTCCGGCTGAGATCGGGAAACTGTTTGCACAAGGCTTATGGATCGCCTTATTTTTTGCAGCAGCAGGCATACTACTTACCTACCTTATTGGCCCCATGGTGCTTTCCGGCAGCATTCACTCAGATAAGGTCTATAATGAAGCGATGGGTTTTCTCAGGATCCGGGTATGGGGTATACCCTTTCTCTACCTTTTCCAAATGTGCAATGCACTACTGGTTGGTACCAACAACAGCCGCTACATGAAATATGGTTTCTGGGTGCAGGCCCTGCTGAATATATTGCTGGATTATCTTTTGATCTATGGTCACTGGGGTATGCCGGAACTGGGCTTCAACGGGGCAGCATATGCATCTGTCATTGCAGAAATAGCGGGTATGCTGGTAGTACTCGGGATTGTGTTGTATAAGAAATTCCATCACCGCTTTGCCTTATTTCAGCATTGGCGGTATCATCCTCCGTTGGCGGGGCTGATATTCCGGCAATCATCTCCTTTGGTTGCGCAATATTTACTGAGCATACTGGCCTGGATGCTTTTCTATATTTTTATTGAGCATAAAGGAGAAAGGCAATTGGCCATCAGTAATGCTATGCGGAATATTTTTGGGGTGTTTGGCATCTTCACCTGGGCCTTTGCCAGCACGGCCAATGCCATGGTCAGCAATATTATCGGGCAGGGAAAAAAAGAACAAGTTGTTGCTCTTATTGTAAAGATCATGAAACTAAGTGTGGCCTTTACACTGGCGCTTTGCCTGCTGGTGAACCTGTTCCCTCACCTGTTCCTGAGTATTTATGGCAGGGATGAAAGTTTCGTGGGCGAAGCAATCCCTGTTATCCGGATGGTATCAGCGGGCATCATGTGCATGTCTGTTGCCACTGTATGGCTGAACTCTGTAACCGGTACCGGTAATACCAAAGTAAACCTGGCCATTGAGATAGTGGCTATACTTCTCTACACGATTTATATTTATCTTGTTTTGAAAGTGTGGGACCTTAACCTTGTATGGGCATGGGCCTCTGAAATATTGTACTGGTCAATTTTGTTCATACTGTCCTTCTTGTATATCCGGAGCGGAAAATGGAAGAAAAAAATTATTTAGCCAACTGCATTGCTACTATCATCGTCCCTTGCTGCCTGCCCCGTCCAACAGCGGGGTCGCACTCTTGTACGTCCGGTAATTCTACTGAGCATTTACGAAGTCTCATTACCTCTCTCAAACAAAGCATAAACAATAGAACTACGCCACTGCTGAAGCTGATATAATGCATGTAAAGAAAATGATCCGGTAGATAGATATTCTCTGCCCGGGTCTGATGCCTTAGTTGATAGATATTACATTAACATTCATTCAGTTAAAAAATATTATAAGCTCAGTAGCTAATCATAATTACAGTGGAAATGGCTAAAAATAGTTGCAATATGCAGTATTGCATAGGGTTTTCCGTTTATTACTTATTGGTTAATAAAGTATTGGCACAAAAATTGTTATTATTTAGTTCTTGTACCCTTTAAACCAATTTATACCTACTAAAAAAAACTTATGAAACTAAAAATTATTTCGATACTGACCTTTTCGTTAGTATTCTTTCTGGCCAGTTGCAAAAAGAACAATGATCGC
>JANNUI010000172.1:0-3506 GCA_031395125.1 Chitinophagaceae bacterium
CCGGCCTGGAAGCGCTCATCGGGGATACCGGAGAAGTGATGGAGATACTGGCACCAACCGGCACCGTAAAAGTGCAGGGCGAGATCTGGAATGCCGAATCCCTTGCAGGAACTATACTCACCGGGGAAAAAGTGCGGATAAAAGAAATGAAGAATTTAAAACTATATGTAGAACCACTATCTCATCCTTAAAATTATTTTATGCAACAGTTTCCTTATTTGATAGCAGGAATTTTATTCTTTGTATTGATCCTCCTTGCCAGCGCCATCCGCATTTTGAGAGAATACGAGCGGGGCGTTATTTTCAGGCTTGGGCGCCTTATTGGCAACGGTGGGGTAAAAGGTCCGGGGCTCATCCTGCTGATCCCTTTCATTGACCGGATGGTAAAAGTGAGCCTGCGAACAGTAGTGCTGGATGTGCCGCCACAGGATGTGATCACCCAGGACAATGTTTCCATAAAAGTGAATGCCGTGGTCTATTTCCGGGTGGTGGAACCGCAGAAAGCGGTGGTGCAGGTGGAGAATTTTCTGGCCGCCACTTCGCAGATCTCGCAAACAACCTTACGGAGCGTACTGGGACAATCCGAACTGGACGATTTACTTTCGCAACGGGATAAGATCAATCACAAGCTACAGCAGATCATTGATACCAATACAGAACCCTGGGGTGTAAAAGTGTCGAATGTAGAAGTAAAGCAGATCGATCTGCCGCAGGAAATGCAGCGGGCCATGGCTAAACAAGCGGAGGCGGAAAGGGAACGCCGGAGTAAAGTGATCGCTGCGGAAGGTGAGTTCCAGGCCTCACAACGCCTGGCCGATGCGGCCAAGATCCTTGGCGAACAACCTAGCGCCTTAACGCTACGTTACCTGCAGACGCTGCGGGAGATCGCCACTGAAAATAATTCAACAACCATTTTCCCTATTCCGATTGATCTGCTAAAACCTTTTTTGGGCAACGGTGGGAAAAAATTGGAGTCATAACTACAATTTTTTTTCAAAAGCTGAATTTTGCCCGGAAGACGGTAAGTATTTATGATATTATACCGCTGAACTTCCCGTCCCTCCCATTACTTGCGGTGTAACCTGTTAATTGGCGGTGAATTCTCCTGCCGGGTTGCCGCGGTATCTGATCAATGCTGTTATGAAAGAAGCATTAACGTTCCCTTTAACATCCGGGCATTCTTATTGCCTCTCTGTCTGTGTTATTTATTATTCATTTTTAAAAACGTACAATTATGAAAAAGATTTTTACTTTATTGTTTACTGTTGGAATGTTTGCTGCAGCGATGGCACAGCCCGGCACCTCCGAAGGAGTCCCCAGGGACCGGGACAACCGGCCAGGCGACCGAAGAGATAATCCGCCAATTGACCGCAGGGACAATCCTTCCACCGATCAGCGGGATGATAACAGGTATGACAACGACAGGGATTTTGTTTCCATCGATTTCAACTTTGACCGGGACAACCATTTTGGCAACAGCCGGTTCTCCAATGAAAGGAAGATGGATATGCAGATCGCCAGGATCAACCGGGCGTATGACTACAGGATCCAGCAGGTAAGGAACGGTTATTTTATGAGCCGTTGGGAAAAACAACGCAAGATCCGTTTCTTACAGGAGCAGCGCCAGCATGAGATCTGGATGGTCTACATGAGGTTCAGCAAAAGAAACCATCATGATGGCCGGGATAACAGGAATGACGGGTACGACCGGCATGACCGGAATGACAGGAATGACAGGAATGACCACCCGGGCCGTGATTACTGAACAATTTTGATATCCCTGGATTAATTAATAAAGCCCCCCGATCGTTATCGGGGGGCTTTTATTTTTGCAGGCAAAAATGTCTGTTATTTCAGCGGTCTTTTATATTGCGAGTACCAGGTGATCTTTCCATTTTTCACCTGGTTGATATCATGGTACACCGCAGAATCCACTTTTCCGGTTTTGTAGGTATCAATTTCCTTGTACCAGGTCACCACATAGCCGTCTTTCTTATCCGTCGCATACATTTTATGCCAGCCCCCCATATCAATTGTTACGCTGCTGAGGCTGTCACGGAGTGTGCTCCAGCGTTTTATCAGTTCGGCATTGGTACCATTAAACGTACTGCCATCGCCAAAATCCACCCACACACTGTCGCCCATGGCCTTGCCAAGCCCGTCCATATTGCTGTTTTCCCAGTCTTTGTAGGTCATCAGTACCATTTTCAGGTCGGCATCCGATACCTCCGTACTCCAGCTGCTGGAATAGGAAGCGGTGTAAGGGAGATCCGCCGGAGTGGTCGTTGTTATTTTCTCTCCTTTGTCTCCGGCGGGTTCGTCTTTTTTGTCTTTACTGTTGTTACAGGCCGCCAGAAAGGCGCTGCATAAAATAAACATCATAATTTTTTTCATACCAATAATTTTTGTTTACAAATAAAAAATAAGCCGTTCAGCGGGTAATAATTAACAGGGGCGAATCAGGCGGGAAGGGATCAGGTAAATGGTGAAACGATCAGTAAGATAATCAATGACCCCGTGAACAGGAAAATTAATTTTATTACCCTCCGCTGCTATGGCAGTGTCAGTTTATAAATAGTTAACCGGCACAACAATATATAACCCTATGTTTGCTGCTGGTTATTCAAACAAAAACATATTCTGATGTCCGCTACTAAAGCCTATGCCGCCGAAACTGCTACCACAGCGTTAGTCCCTTTTACCATTGAAAGAAGAAACCCGAAACCGCATGATGTACAGATAGAGATACTGTATTGCGGCGTTTGCCACAGTGACCTGCATTTTGCCCGCAACGACTGGGGCATGACGGTGTACCCTGTTGTTCCCGGTCATGAGATTGTGGGAAAGGTAACTGCCGTGGGTGATCATGTAAAAAAATTCAAAGTCGGCGACCTGGCCGGTATTGGCTGCCTGGTGGACAGTTGCCGGGAGTGTGATAACTGTAAAGAGGGGCTGGAACAATATTGCAGCAATGGTATGGTGGGTACCTATGGAGGAATGGAAAAAGACGGCAGCGGCGCTACCCATGGCGGTTACAGCAAATCCATTTTGGCACATGAAGATTTTGTGTTACGTATTTCCGAAAAACTGGACCTTGCCGCTACAGCTCCTTTATTATGTGCCGGAATAACCACTTACTCGCCGCTGCGCCACTGGAAAGTAGGTAAGGGTACCCGGGTGGGTGTGCTGGGACTTGGTGGCCTTGGCCATATGGGAGTAAAGTTAGCCGTTGCGATGGGTGCTGAAGTAACGATGCTTAGTCATACAGCTTCAAAGGAAAAAGATGCGAAACGCCTCGGTGCACACAAGTTTGTATTAACCAGCGATGCCACACAAACAAAAGAAGTAACCGGTTATTTTGATTTTATTCTCGACACGGTTTCTGCGGAACATGACTATAATTTTTGCCTGGGATTGCTGCGTACCAACGGAATAGTGGTCTGTGTAGGTGTGCCGCCGGCGCCGGCTACTATTCCTGCTTTCAATGTGATCTTTGGCCGCAAGAG
>JANNUI010000175.1:0-4236 GCA_031395125.1 Chitinophagaceae bacterium
GTTTTGCAGTTTGAACCCTGTCTCCGCCGCGGCGGAGAACGTAGGTCGGACATATTTTATAAAAATAATAGCTTCCTTTTGGAGGCTTTTATTTTTCAACTGTTACAATATGTTTTTTCGTCATTTAGTATGGGAATGAAAAATGTCACCAGCTTCAAAAATGCCGATACGTCGACTCTTCGTCAAGCTCAGAGCTCAGTATTATCGGGAGGGGCAAAAATAAGGGTTAAAGGACTAACGGGCAATTCAGCAGGGTTGCGTGCCGGTAAGCTTTGAAATACATTTCACGCAAAGCCCGCAAAGGAGCAATGACGCAAAGAATTTCAGTGATAACCTTTGCGCCTTATCATTCTGGCGCTTTTGCGGGAAACCAGGACTGACCACTACCGGGGCCGCTATTTCAGCAGATCATCCATATTCCTGTCATCGGGGATCTTACCTCTTTGCTCCAGCATCCGCATGTCTTTGGCATCCTGCAGGAACTCAGAAGCGAAGATGAATTCATTCAGCAGCTTGTTCTTACTGAAGATAATATCCTTATTGGTGCCTTCCCATTCCTTGTTGCCCTGGTACAAATAAAGTATATAATTGCCGATCTCCATCACACTGTTCATGTCATGGGTGTTCACCACTGTAGTAATGTTGAATTCGATGGTGATCTCCTGTATCAGTTTATCGATCACCAATGAGGTCTGCGGGTCAAGACCGGAGTTGGGCTCATCACAGAAAAGATATTTGGGGTTCAGTACAATGGCCCTTGCCAGCGCTACCCTTTTTTTCATGCCACCACTCAGTTCAGCGGGATATTTGCGATTCACTTCGGGAAGATGCACTCTTGCCAGCACTTCGTTTACCCGGTCCAGCTTTTTCCTGTATGTCCACTGGGTGAACATACTGAGCGGGAACATGATGTTTTGCTCCACTGTCAGGCTGTCAAACAATGCCGAACCCTGGAAGAGCATCCCTATCTCTTTTCTGATCTCTGTTTTGTCATGCCCTTTCATTTCCGTGAAGTTCTGGCCGCTGTACAGTACATCGCCGGCATCGGGTTCAAATAACCCAACCATACATTTCATCAACACCGTTTTGCCGCTGCCGCTGGCGCCGATGATCAGGTTGCACTGCCCCGCCTTCATCACAGCACTCACATCTTGTACGATGGTTTTGTCGCCGAATTTTTTCTGTATGTTTTTTACTTCGATCATGAATTAGGATTGCCCCTCAGGTATGCAACAGCAGGGCCGATAAAACATAGTCTGCAAATAAAACTAATATACAGCTTACAATCACGGCCTTGGTACTGGCCCGGCCTATTTCCAGGGCCCCGCCTTTTACATAATAGCCATAAAAGGCAGGTATGCTGGAAATGATAAAAGCAAATACATAGGCTTTGGTAAGGGCGAAGAAGACATTGTACGGTACAAAGGCCTCCAGCAGACCCCTGTCATAAGTATTGCCGGAAATAATGAATGCTGATGTACCTGCCAGCCTTCCGCCCCAGATACCCAGGGCCATGGCGATCACTACCAGGAGTGGTATCATCAGCATGGCCGCTACAATTTTTGGGAGAATGAGGTAGGTCTTTGTTTTGATGCCCATAATTTCCAGGGCATCGATCTGCTCGCTTATCCGCATATTACCCAGTTCGCTGGCAATACGGCTGCCGGCCACTCCGGCCAGCACAATACAGACGAGGGTGGGGGCAAACTCAAGGATCACCGTATCTCTTACGATTTGAGCAATAATGGATTTCGGAAGCAGGGGGGTTGCCAACTGGTAGGCGGTTTGAATCGTGGAAACCGCCCCGATAAAGACTGAAATGATGGCAACTATACCCAGTGACCCAAAACCTATCTCGGTACACTGATGAATGAATTCTTTCCAGTACATCTTCCCGTTTTCGGGACGTGAGAACATGCCTTTTATCATCAGAAGGTAACGGCCTATGTCGCTGAAAATGGTCATTAACGGTTTAATGTTTAAGGTTGAAGGTTTAAAGTTCTGTAATGTCGGACTTGTCTTGGAAACCGAACAGATTTACAAATTTAAGAACCTTAAACCTTAAATGCTGACGCTTTCGGTTAGCATCCCGGCATTAATCGCCGGGACCCGAAACCTTAAACTGTTTACAGATCCCGACTCACTTTCCTGAAGCGCTTCCACCACCTCGACTTTTTTACGATCTCTTCGGTGGAAGTTTTACTTTTTGTCTGCGCATCCACCACAGCGATCAGGGACATATTCAGGATGCTTCGGACAGAACTTCCCAATTGTAGTATATGCACAGGTTTTTTCAGACCCAAAAGAATTGGACCGACCGCATCGGCCGTTTCAAGTTCCTTCAACAGGTTATAGGCAATATTACCGGCGGCAAGGTTGGGGAAGATGAGGGTGTTCACATCTTTACTATCTGCCAGTTCACAAAAAGGATAATTTTCCTTCATCAGTTCCTTGTTGAATGCCACACTGGCCTGCATTTCACCATCTACAATTAATGAAGGCATTTTTGTCTTTACTATTTTCCTGGCTTCGGCCACCAGTCTTGCTTCAGGGGAGCTGCTGCTGCCAAAATTGGAATAGCTGAGCATGGCTATGCGGGGAGTGATGTTGAACTGCTTCACTTCTTTGGCCACCATCAGGGTGATATCGGCCAGTTCTTCTGCAGTGGGATTAAAGTTCACCGTGGTATCCGCCAGGAACAGAGGCCCTTTCTTGGTAAGCATCAGGTACATGCCCGCAATTTTCTTTACGCCTTCTTCTGTACCGATAGTATGTAGTGCGGGCCGTATGGTATCGGGGTAATTTTTTGCCAGGCCGGAGATCATACAATCAGCATCACCGCATTCCACCATCATACACCCGAAATAATTGCGGTCTTTCATCACCTTTTTCGACTCGTAGGCATTAAATCCCCTTCTTCCTCTTTTGGCAAAGAACAATTCGGAATATTGGTTCCTTTTTTCTTCCGTTGCATCACTGCGGGGATCAAAGATGGGAAAATCGCTGAGGTCAACCCCGTTGGCTGCAGCGATAGTGTTGATCTTGCTTTCATCTCCCAAAAGGATGGGATAGCCCACACCTTCATCAAATACAATTTGTGCCGCTTTCAGGATCTTTACATTATCGGCTTCAGCAAAAACGATCCTTTTGGGATCACGGCGGGCCTTGTTGCCGATCACCCTCATCACCTGGTTATCGAGGCCAAGTCGTTTGTTCAGATTATTGATATAAGCATCCCAGTTGGTAATAGGGTGTTGTGCCACCCCGCTTTCCATGGCAGCTTTGGCTACAGCCGGCGCCACCGTGGCCAATAACCTGGGGTCAAGGGGTTTGGGGATGATATAGTTTTCGCCGAATGTGATGTTCTTTTCTCCGTAGGCCATGTTCACAATATCGGGAACCGGGGTTTTGGTCAAATCGGCCAGTGCCTTTACAGCGGCCAGTTTCATTTCTTCATTGATCTGCCGGGCCCTTACATCCAATGCGCCGCGGAAGATATAGGGGAAGCCCAGCACATTGTTCACCTGGTTGGGGTAATCGCTGCGGCCGGTGGCCATGATGATATCCTTTCTTGCACCGGTGGCATCTTCCCAGCTTATTTCCGGATCGGGATTGGCCATAGCAAATACGATAGGGTTTTTAGCCATGCTTTTTACCATGTCGGATGTCACACAATTTCCGGAACTCAACCCGATAAAAACATCTGCATCTTTCATGGCTTCGGCAAGGGTCATTTCGCGGCTTGCACTGGCGTATTCTATTTTTAATTCATCCAGGTCGTTTCTGCCTTTATGTAATAAGCCTTTGCTGTCAAACATCAGGAAGTTCTCATGTTTTGCACCCATTGACTCATATAAGCGGCTGCAGGCAATAGCGGCAGCACCGGCGCCATTCACCACAAATCTTGCTTTTTCTATTTTCTTTTTCTGAATTTCCAGTGCATTGAGTAATGCTGCTGCGCTGATGATAGCCGTGCCGTGCTGATCGTCATGCATTACCGGGATTTTCAATTGCTCTTTCAGTTTCTTTTCAATATAAAAACATCCCGGGGCTTTGATGTCTTCGAGGTTGATGCCGCCAAAAGTAGGCTCCAGCGCTTTTACGATCTGTACAAATTTCTCCGGGTCCTTTTCATTGATCTCAATATCAAATACATCAATGTCGGCGAATATTTTAAACAGCACCCCTTTTCCTTCCATCACGGGTTTACCGGCTTCGGGGCCGATATCGCCGAGA
>JANNUI010000244.1:0-2210 GCA_031395125.1 Chitinophagaceae bacterium
CTGGATACGATAAGATCAGGTTCCTTCGCCGTCTATCTTTCTTCCGATAAGATAACCCGCTGCTCCCCCCGCCAGTAATCCCAGAACGAGCCAAAGGATGCTGCCCTGTGTGGCGAAATAGCCGATGGCAAAACCGGTCAGGGCTCCCACGATCGTAAAGATAGAAACCGCTTTCCCTTTCAGTTTAGGAGAGGATACTGAAGTGTCATGTGTATGTCGGAACTGTCGGACATGCTCCTTGTGTTTTTTTCTGTGGTGTGATCTTGCCATATGCTGAAAAGTTAGTAAGAATCCCAAACAAATCAGGCCCCGGGAAGATTTTTTTTGCCCGGGGGTTACAAATAAGGGTTCGGGGCTGACTCTTAACTGTAACTATTTTTTTATGAATAAAATAAAACAAGCTATGAAAAACAACCTCTTTATTGTTGCGGCTACAGCGCTGGGCATGGTGGCCTGCAGCAAATCGGCCATTGACGACAGCAATGCCACGGGCAACGCCAATATTATCAGCGCTTCGGCCGTGCCGGCAGCCACTACCACGGCCTTCAGTAACGAGTTCAGCGGGGCCACCGCTGTAGAATGGCAGCGCAGCGGCAGCAGCAGTTTCGAAGTACAGTTTAACCACAGCAACCAGCGCCACAGTGCTGGCTATGATGACAGCGGGCACCGTTCATCTCATTCCATTATTTGTACCGACGGCCCCGTGCCGCAGGCAGTGCTGGATGCATTCCGCCAGCGGTTCCCCACGGATAATGTATATGAATGGAAACTGCGAAACGACGGCACCTGGAAGGCCCATTTTATGAGAGGGGCTGATAAATATGAAGCTACCTATACTGCTTCCGGAACCTTGCTGAAGTTTGAGAAATCATCTTAAGGATAATAAAATTGTGGAAAGCCGCTCTCTTCGGGGAGCGGCTTTCCTTTTGTACAAAAGCAGCTCTCCAAATCTGTTTTCCAGGCTTTCTTATAAAAACGTATTGTTTTTTAATTGAGTATTTAATCTAAAAAATAATACGAATATACACTTAGTAACAATTTATTAATCATTATTGACACTTTGTAGTTTTGGCTGATATTGAAATAATCCAGATTTTCGGATAAGACCAGACCTAATACTGCATCAATGGTTAGTCGCCTGTTTTGGTTAGTGTTTTTTATCAGCATCAGTCCATATTTACCTGCACAAAACAGTATAAAAGCTGAATTACAACAAATCCCATCTGCTTACATAGATAAAGTTTCTGCCAAAACCAAGAATCTGGAAGAAAAACTGTGTAAGAAATCCGCAAAAGCCTTAGACCAGTTAAAAAAGCTAGAAGAGAAAATACTAAAGAAGCTTTCCAAAATTGACTCCTCCAAAGCAAAGCAGATGATGGAGACCGCCAGGGCAAGATATGAACAGCTGGAGGCCAAACTAAAAAATCCCGGAAAACTCACACAGTACATACCACGTTTAGACAGCCTTTCGACATCTCTGAACTTCCTGGACGGAAATTCACAACTGCTGTCTCAGGCAAAGGAAGCAAAGGATAAAATAAAAGACGCTATAAGCAAAGTGGATGCCCTGAAAGTACAGCTGCAGAAAGCGGAAGACATCAAAAAATTTCTGAAAGAAAGGAAACAATACCTGAAAGAGCAGCTGGAAAAACTTGGCTTTGCCAAAGAACTCAAACAACTGAACAAGCAGATATTTTATTACGCACAGCGATTAAATGACGTAAAGGCTACCATCAACGATCCTAAAAAGATAGAAAAGAAAGCGCTGGAGCTATTGGCAAAAACGAAGATTTGGAAAGACTTCTTCCGTAAGAATAGTATGCTGGCCTCATTGTTCCGCATACCCAACCCGGATGAGCCGGTGGATATGGCCAGCCTGGCGGGACTACAGACAAGGGCGCAGGTAAATGCACTGGTGCAGCAAACCATAGCAGCCGGAGGGCCGAATGCCGGGCAGCAGTTGCAGCAGAATATACAGGCTGCGCAAAGCCAGATGAACCAACTAAAAGCAAAAGTGATCAAAATGGGCGGTGGCAGCAGCGATGCAGAAATGCCGGAAGGGTTTCGCCCCAATACCGAAAAAACCAAATCATTCCTGAAGCGGCTGGAACTGGGCACTAATATCCAATCACAAAAAGCTCGTAGCATTTTCCCTGTTACTACTGACATGGGATTATCGCTTGGTTATAAACTAAACAATAAAAGTATAA
>JANNUI010000311.1:0-12895 GCA_031395125.1 Chitinophagaceae bacterium
CGGGGCTTGTTTTACCACACACCAAAACTTAGTTACACAGGTTGATTTATGCTGAGTTGGATAATTATGATTTCTTCACTTTTTTGTACCCGTTCCAGCTTTTACCATTGCTTGCTTTTAATACGAGTTTTGTTTCCGCATCTTCCAGGGTAATATAATAAGCAGTGCCATCGCTGTTGGCTACTTCAAACAGGTCACTGACCCAATGGTCCTTGTAATTTTTCTTCAGGTCGCTTTGTAGCGCCAGCGGAAGATCGGCAGGGCTGATATAACGGGTCAGGCCCATCAGTTCCCCCTCCGGGCTGTAATAAGCAGCCACATGCTGATCGTTGTACACAAAGGAGGCTAAATAATAATTCTGCGCAATCGTCCATGTGATATCTTTTGCGGCGTTGAACTCATTTTTAAACGCATGCAGTACCCGGGCATTTACTTCTTCCCCATCGGTCGCTAAAGGTTTGCCGAAGGCGTTACCAGCAAAAGCAGCGCCTACGCTGCTGATTACGATTGCCAGTGTTAACATCATCTTTTTCATATCTTTTATTTTAATGGTTTTGTTTTTGCTGTTTGGTAAGTATGACGATTCAAAAGTAGAACGGGTTACAGCCCGGTACAAGCCAAATATGATCAATGGGGTGCCCTGTTAATGGCTGTTAACAGAGGTTGCCATTTTTTAACCGCTGAACATATTTAAATACCGGTCATCCGGCGGCCGAAAGAGTTTGCTACAGTCCCAAAAAGATATTTGGATAAATAAAATAATATTTAGATATTTGTCTAAATATATAATTACATAAATACTACCGATGAACATCGTTTTTAAAGCATTAAATGATCCAACCCGTCGTGAAATACTGAAGTTGCTGCAGGAAAGGGATATGACAGCAGGGGAAATAGTGGAACAATTCAGTATATCCGGGCCCAGTATTTCACATCATCTTGACCTGCTGAAACAGGCCAACCTGGTAACAGCCGTTAAAGAAGGCCAGTTTATTTGCTATTCTCTTAACACGACCGTGGTGGATGAAATACTGAAATGGTTTTTGCAATTCAAATCAAAAAAGAAATAACATGAACAGCATTCTCAAAAAAATAGTGTGGCTGGTAATGGCTGCCCCGGCTGTTTATCTGGCTCTTGTTTGGAACAAACTGCCCGAAAGAGTAGCAATGCATTTTGACCTGAAGGGGAATCCCGACCGGTTTGGCAACAAATCAGAACTCATCACCATGATCCTTATCCTTGCCGTTGTGAATGCTGTGGTGTACCTTATCCTGACAAACATCTACCGGATAGATCCTAAAAAAATGCTGGAGAAAACAGGGGCCGGCTTTTCAAGATTGCTTTTGCCACCTTGGTCTTGTTTTCCGCCATCATGTGCCTGGTCATCTACAGCGGTTCCAGGGGAAATATCAGGTTCGGTACAGGCCTTATTTTCAGCGGCACCGGTTTATTCTTTGCCTTTACCGGCAACTACTTACCCAACCTGAAGCCGAATTATTTTGCCGGATTGCGGTTGTCGTGGACACTGGAAAATGCTGAGAACTGGAGAAAGACACATTTGCTGGCAGGTAAGCTGTGGTTTGCCGGAGGATTGTTTCTCGCTGTCGTTTGCCTTTTTCTGCCTTCCATTGCCGCCATCGTTGTTTTCTTTATGGTTATGACTATCATTGTACTGATTCCCTGCGTTTATTCTTACCGGTTGTATAAACAACAAAAAAACATTGATCTAACCACTAAACATGATTAATATGAAACATCAACCATTGCTCCTGTCTGTTTTGTTATTCCTGTTTATTGATGCCGCAGCCCAGCAGCAGAAATTCACTGGCACCTGGCAAGGCACACTCAATGTGGGAATTGAGCTGCGTATTGTATTTCATATCAAAGAAGACGGAAAGGGTGGATTTGAAACGACCGCAGACAGCCCCGATCAGTCAGCCTTTGGTATGAAATGTGAAAATACAGAGGTAAAAGACAATGAAGTGATCATCACCATGACCAGCCTGAATGCATCTTATACGGGCAAACTGTTGAACGACTCCACTATGGATGGAATATTTACACAAGGCGCCGATATTCCGTTGCAACTGAAGAAAACAGAAAAAGTGGAAGAAAGAAAACGGCCCCAGACACCCCGTCCACCCTACCCATATAGAAGTGAAGATGTGGAATACAGCAATGCTGATAAATCGCTGAACTATGGCGCTACGATCACTATACCGCCCGGCAATGGCCCCTTCCCGGCCGTGGTTCTGATAACCGGTTCGGGACCTCAAAACAGGGATGAAGAAATCATGGGGCACAAATTATTTGCAGTGATCGCCGACTACCTTACCCAAAAGGGATTTATTGTTTTGCGGGTGGATGACCGGGGTGTCGGTAAAAGCACCGGTGATTTCAGTAAGGCCACCAGCGAAGATTTTGCGAATGATGCAAGCAGCAGCCTGGACTATCTCGTATCAAGACCGGAGGTTGATAAAAAGAAAGTGGGGATGATTGGCCACAGTGAAGGAGGTATGATAGCTCCGATGGTGGCGGTGAAAAGAAAAGATATTGACTTCATAGTATTGATGGCAGGCCCGGGTGTACCTATCATTGACCTGATGGCGGAACAGAATGAAGCGGTGGCAAGATCCTCCGGTGTAAGTGATCAATCCCTGGCGGAAATAAAACCTTTGTTCCGGCAGGTCGTGCAGTCTATATTAAACGCATCCGACAGTATATCAGCGTTGATGAATACTGCCATTATTGTTGAGAACTGGTCAGCCGGCAAAAACAATACAGTGCTGGAAGAGTTAAAGATGGCTACTGCTGAAAAGAGAAGTGAATATGTGAAAGCAATGGTGACAGGGCTTCAAACACCCTGGTTCAGGTATTTTTTAAATTTTCAGCCCCGCCAATACCTTGAACAACTGAATTGCAAAGTTCTTGCAGTAAATGGTGAGAAAGACATACAGGTGATTTCAAAACAAAACCTGCCCGGTATAGCAGCAGCATTAAAGAAAAGCCGCAGCAAAAATCATGAAATAAAAGAGCTGCCCGGGCTGAACCACCTTTTTCAATCCTGCAAGAAATGTGATGTCACTGAATATGGAGTATTAGAAGAAACCATATCACCTGCAGTACTTGAACTGATCGGCAACTGGCTGGAAAAAAATGTGAAATAATCCTGTAAAGGAACAAGGTACAGGTATAACAAGGCACAAGTCTTAGAATCCATTTGAACCCTGTTCCTGTACCTTGCAGCTTTATGAACTACCTGGCCCATGCATATCTTTCCTTTGGTCATCCCGGCATCCTCACGGGCAATATGATAAGCGATTTCGTAAAGGGCAAAAAAAAATTTGATTACCCTGCCGAAGTGCAACAGGGTATTGCATTGCACCGGGCCATTGACCACTTTACGGACACCCATGCCGCGACCCGTGAAGCCAAACAGGTTTTCCGCCCGGCCTACCGGTTATACAGCGGCGCTTTCGTGGATGTGCTCTATGATCATTATCTCGCCAATGATGAATCGGAGTTCTCAGAAGCATCCTTATTTGATTTTGCCAGGGAAACCTATGCAGCGCTTGACAGACAGGCCGGGTGGATGCCCGAACGTTTTGCCCGGATGTTCCCTTTTATGAAGCAGCAGAACTGGCTGTACAACTACCGTACCCGCTGGGGTATCAAAAAAAGCCTTGGTGGCGTGGTAAGAAGATCGGAACACCTGACGGATAGTGAGACGGCTTTTATATTATTTGAGGAGCATTACCAACTGTTAGAACAATGTTATCGTCATTTCTGGGCTGCTCTAAAGCCTTTTGCCCGGAAAATGTTTCACGAAATGAAGGGATAGCGGCAGTATATGCGTTTAACCGGTGAAAATTGATCTGTCAAATCATCTATTTTTGCAGACAATCATGAATTAAAAGTAATAATCATCTGTATGAAGAAGTTTATTGTGCTCCTTTGCGCTTTCCAGCTTGTTTTTATCTGCCTGCTGGCACAAACCAATGTGCCGCCGGTTGACAAATCGCCGATGGATATGAGTTATTACCCCGCAAATTATCCTGTTTTGAAAATACAGGATAAGGTGACTGAGCCGCTGCTGGCAAGGGTCATCTACAGCCGTCCGCAAAAAGCAGGCAGGCCCATCTTTGGCGGATTGGTAAAGAACGGGGAAGTGTGGAGGCTGGGCGCTAATGAAGCCACAGAAATTGAATTTTTCAAACCGGTGAAGATCGGCGGCAGGAAAGTAAAAGCAGGCCGGTACACACTCTATGCCATCGTAAAAGACGACAGCTGGACGATCATCATCAATAAAGAAACAGACACCTGGGGTTCCTTTAAATATAATATGAAAAGGGATCTGCTGCGTACGGATGTAACGCTTCAGAAAACTGACGGGATGGTGGAAAATATGTCAATGCTATTTGAAAAAACAGCTATAGGGTGTAACCTGGTCATGGCATGGGAAAATGTGAAAGTGGCTTTGCCGATCATTTTTTAAGTGTCCTATATGAAAATACCGGCCGTATTACTGTTATTGCTGGCACTCTCCTGTAACAATAAAAAAGAAACCGGGAATGTAACTGATAACCCTGTTCCAAAACAGGACAGTATGATCACGGTTAACCCGGAAGCGGCAGTAAACCCTTATGCCGGGGTGGATATTTCACCCATGGACATGAGCTATTACCCGGTGGATTATCCAAAATCAAAAATGGGAAATACGGCCGCCTCTCCACCGCTTGCAAGGGTGATCTACAGCCGGCCCCATTTACAGGGCCGTCATGTTTTCCATGAAGTGCTAAAGTACGGCCAGCCCTGGAGACTTGGTGCCAATGAAGCCACAGAATTGCAGTTGTACGCCGACGCAACTATACAGGACAAAAAAGTAAAAGCCGGCCGGTATACTTTGTATGCCATTCCCGATACCAGTAACTGGACCATTATCCTCAGCAGCAATATTGATACCTGGGGTTTGCATCCCGATCCCTCAAAAGATGTAGCCCGGTTTACCGTTTCGGTTACCAAAACCAGTTATTCACTTGAATACTTCACCATGGTTTTTCAAAAAACAACGCATGCTGCCGAATTATTAATGGCATGGGACAGTGTGGAAGTAAGGTTACCGTTTAGATTTTAAATCCTTTCTTTCACTACCCGCTAAGTTGATGCCGCCGCTAACGGGATTATTTGGATATTTACAGCATGTGTGGGATCGCCGGTATCATACAATCAAATCCATCGCAGTTCACCAAAGAGCATCTTAAAAAAATGACGGATGCACTGGCACACCGTGGACCTGACGGGGAAGGATCGTGGCAGGATGACAGTGGCCATGTGTTACTCGGTCATCGCCGCCTTTCCATTATTGATCTGAGTGAGGCAGGACAGCAGCCCCTCATCCCCAACCCTTCTCCGCGGGGCGGAGAAGGGAGTATGCCCCGCTATACCATTATTCACAACGGTGAGATCTATAATTACATTGAACTCAGGGAAGAATTACAGAAAAAAAATTACTCTTTCCGGTCACAAACAGATACTGAAGTGATCGCCGCTGCCTACGACTGCTGGGGAGATGAATGTGTGAACCATTTTGACGGGATGTTTGCCTTCGCTATCTGGGATGCAGCAAAAAAAGAACTCTTTGCCGCCAGGGACAGGTTCGGGGAAAAACCTTTTTTCTGGCATTACCATAACAATTGTTTTCTCTTTGCTTCAGAAATGAAAGCGCTTTGGGCCGCAGGCGTTGAAAGAAGGCCGAACCTGAAATTGCTTTTTAATTTCATCACTATCGGCTATACCGATAACCCTGAACGACCCGGGGAAACTTTTTTTGAGAATATCCATAAACTTCCCCCTGCTTCTTTCCTGAAATTCTCATTGATCTATTTCAATTACACCGTGCGGCAATACTGGAACATTGACCCCTTAACTGAGCAGAAGAAAATAACAGACCATGAAGCCATTGAACAATTTTCCCAATTACTTACAACCTCTGTAAAAAGAAGATTGCGGAGTGATGTGCCAATTGGCACTTCACTGAGCGGTGGGTTGGATAGTTCTTCGATTGTTGCCACTTTAAGACCATTCACGATTCACGATTCACCATTCACGGCTTTCTCCGCTTCTTTCCCGGGTTTTGAAAAAGATGAACTGGCTTATTCCAAACAGGTGGCTGATGCTTTTCAGTTGCAACAGCATATTGTAACTGTTTCGGGTGATGAGCTGCTGGCTGACTGGGAAACACTTTGCCATCACCAGGAAGAACCCTTTGGCTCAGCCAGCATTTATGCGCAGTACAAAGTATATGAACTGGCCCGGCAGCATAATGTAAAAGTGTTGCTGGACGGACAAGGCGCTGATGAAATACTGGCTGGTTATCATAAATACTATAAATGGTACTGGCAGGAACTCTTTAGAAAAGGAAAACTCGGCAAAAGCAAAGAGTTGACAGCTGCCAGGGCACTTGGGATCAATGAACCCTTTAATTACAAGAACAAAATTGCTGCCTGGTTCCCTTCCTTTGCCAGCATTGTGATGGAACGGCAATACTTGTTAAAAGCCATCCGGCATGAAGACCTTGACAGGGAATTTGTGCAGCACCAGAGCAAAGAAGCTTATTATACACCTCCAGACCATTTCAACCTGAACGGGGTGCTTTACTTCAACAGTTTTGTACATGGGCTGGAGGAGCTGCTCCGCTATGCCGACAGAAATTCTATGGCACATGGCAGGGAAGTGAGGCTGCCTTTTCTTTCGCATGAACTGGTGGAATTTGTCTTTTCACTTCCTGCTCATTTTAAGATACGTAACGGCTGGACCAAGTGGCTGCTTAGAAAAACCATGGAGAAAGGTTTGCCCGCCGAAATAACATGGAGGCGGGATAAAGTGGGTTTTGAGCCGCCCCAGAAAAGATGGATGCAGCAAAAGGATATGCAGGATGCGGCACAAGCAGCCAAAAAGAAATTAGTGTGCCAGAAAATATTAAAGCCTGAAGTGCTGAACAAACCTGTTACACCCCTGGCATCACATGAAGCTGATAATTACGACTGGCGGTATTTGTCAGCTGCCGCACTTTTCAAGTGAACCAAATTCGGCATCTTTGCACTCTCAATTAAAGTCTTTATGAAACTTGCTACCAAACTTATTCATGCCGGCGCCACACCGGATCCTTCCACCGGCGCCATCATGACCCCCATCTATCAAACATCCACGTATGTACAGGAAGCGCCGGGTGTGAACAAAGGTTTTGAATATGCACGCAGCCAGAACCCCACCCGTAAGGCGCTGGAGGAAGCATTTGCCATTATTGAGAACGGAAAATTCGGGCTGGCCTTCAGTAGCGGGGTGGCCGCTACGGATGCGGTGATCAAACTGCTGGCGCCGGGAGATGAAGTGATCTGCGGCAATGATATGTACGGCGGCACTTACCGTCTTTTCAGCAAAATATTTGAAAAGTTTGGCATCAGGTTTCACTATGTTGACCTGAGCAGTGTTGCTAACATAAAAAAATACATCAGCCCTAATACCAAATTGATCTGGCTGGAAACACCCACCAACCCGCTGATGAATATCTGCGATATCGCAGCTGTTGCTGCCCTGGCAAAAAAACAGGACATACTTGTTGCTGTGGATAACACTTTCGCCTCCCCTTACCTGCAAAACCCGCTTGATCTTGGCGCAGACATTGTGATGCATTCTGTGACGAAATACCTGGGGGGCCACAGTGATGTGATACAGGGGGCTTTGATGATGAATGATGCGGCACTGAGAGAAAAACTATACTTCATTCAAAAAAGCTGCGGTGCTGTGCCCGGCCCGATGGATTGCTTTTTGGTACTGCGGGGAATAAAGACCCTGGGTGTGCGGATGAAAGCACATTGTGAAAACGGGAAAATTATCGCCAATTGGTTACGCAATCATCCAAAAGTCGCCAAAGTTTACTGGCCGGGTTTTGAAGACCACCCGGGCCATGCTATTGCCAAAAAACAAATGCGGGACTTTGGTGGTATGATCTCTTTTGAGCTGAAGAATGACAGTGTGGAAGAAGCGAAACGGGTCCTTTCCTCCACTCATTTATTTTCACTGGCAGAAAGCCTGGGTGGTGTGGAGTCGCTTATCAATCATCCGGCCAGTATGACCCATGCTTCCATACCACGAGAAGAAAGAATTAAAAACGGATTGTCCGATTCTCTGATACGGCTGAGTGTGGGTATTGAGGATGCGGAAGACCTGGCAGAAGACCTTAGCTTGGCTATTGGCTAATCCAGTCAATTAACAGAATGAAACAGTTTTCCTTTTTTTTCCTTCTCCTGGCCTTGCTTTCGTGTAAGGGACAAAAAGTATCTTCAAAAGAAGACTCCCCGGCTGACCGTATCGTTGGCTATTATAACCAGGAAAAGTATGATAGTATTTTCCTGATGTTTTCACAGGAGATGAAAGAATCGCTTCCGTTAAATAAAACGAAGGTATTCTTTGAACAGCTTCAGCAAGATGCCGGTCATATCGAAAAATATCAATTTATCACTACCAAAGAAACCGCTTCCCGGTACCGGGCCAATTTCCAGAACACCGTTTTATGGCTGGATATTTCGCAAAACAAATATGGTAAAATTGATGGATTGCTTTTCAGCCCTTACGACGGACCGGAAGCAGCAACAGCTGTCGTCCGCAATAAAACGACAATGACACTTCCTTTTTCCGGGGAGTGGTTCGTTTTCTGGGGAGGAGACACTAAAGAACAGAACTATCATGTTTCAACAAAGGCACAAAAAAATGCTTTCGATATGGTCATATCGGATTCGTCCGGAAAATCATACAGGTCCGATGGCAAAACAAATGAGGATTATTATGCATTTGGTCAATCACTGACGGCTCCTTGTGATGCAGCTGTGGTTGCTGTGATCGAAGGAGTAAAAGATAATGTACCGGGAGAAATGAACCCTGACCAGCTAACCGGTAATACGGTTATCCTGAAAACAGCCCATAATGAGTACCTGTTCTTTGCCCACTTTAAATTAAACTCTGTAAAAGTGAAGACAGGTGAATCCGTTAAAAAAGGGCAGTTGCTGGGTCTTTGCGGTAATTCGGGCAATTCATCAGAACCGCACCTGCATTTTCATATCCAAAACCAGGAAAAGATGGCAGGCGCCACTGGTATCAAATGCTATTTTGAAAAGCTGATGGTGAATGGTGCGTTCAAAACAGACTATTCACCGGTAAGAGGGGAAAGAATAAAAAATGGCAACTAAACCGGCAGCAAATAAATTGGCTGATTTTTTACATGCAAAGGTTAAAAAATATAACCAGCCCGGATTTATAAAAGACGATCCCATTTCCATCCCTCATCTCTTCACAAAAAAACAGGACATTGAGATTGCCGGCTTTTTCGCCGCCATTTTTGCCTGGGGCAACCGTACCACCATCATCCAAAAATCAAAAGAGCTGATGCAAAGAATGGACAATTCGCCGCACCAGTTCATCACACAGCATACAGAAAAGGATTTGAAAAAGCTGGTTGATTTCAAACACCGGACATTCAATACAGCCGATCTCCTGTATTTTATTGAATTCCTGAGTCTGCATTATGCTAAAAATAAAAGCCTGGAAAATGCTTTTACCAGCGGCATGAATAAGAAAGATGAAACGGTGGAATCCGGTCTGAACAGTTTCGGGAAGTATTTTTTTGTTTATGAACATGAAAAAAGAACAGAGAAGCATATTGCTGCACCTGAAAAAAAATCGACCTGCAAGCGACTGAACATGTTTCTCCGCTGGATGGTGAGAAAGGATGATAAAGGGGTTGACTTTGGCATCTGGGAAAACATCGCCCCATCCCAACTCATTTGCCCGATAGATCTTCATGTGGCAAGGGTAGCCCGGAGGCTGAATATTTTGCAACGAAAACAAACGGACTGGCTGGCAGCAGTCGAGTTAACTGATTATCTGCGAACTTTGGATAAGGATGACCCGGTGAAATATGATTTCGCCTTATTCGGGCTGGGTGCTATTGAAAAATTTTAAGCTCTCACAGATGACACAGATTAACACAGATTTGATTTCAAATATTAATCAGTCGCTTGACATCAGCATGCAGGAGACCGTTTCTTTGGAAGAATTGCATCATGATCTTGCTACCCACATCAACCACCTCATCAACCATGATTTTGAAAAACTGGTGTATTATCTCTACCGAATCGATGTGGATGAAAACAGGATGAAACAACTGCTTGAAGCGGAAGAAGGTGAAAATGCAGCCGGGCTTGTCGCCGACCTTATCATTGAACGGCAGTTGCAGAAGATCAAAAGCCGGCAGCAAACAAAAAATGACGGCCCTGTCCCCGACGATGAAAAATGGTAGTCGCCTTTATCTGCAGCAATTCATTTATTTTCGTTCAAAGCACTTTCTATGAGGTATCCCCTCCTCCTCATTGCACTTACAGCAGCGCTGGTCAATGCTTCAGGACAGCATGCAAAATATATTGCCCCGTCTGACAGTCTTGTTCAGAAAAAAATTGAACAATGGCAGGATCTGAAATTTGGTCTTTTCATGCACTGGGGCACTTACAGCCAATGGGGCATCGTGGAGAGCTGGAGCATTTGCCCGGAAGATGAGGGATGGACACAACGCCAGGGGCCTTTTGCAAAAAGTTATACCGAATATGTAAAGGCGTATGAGAACCTGCAAACGACCTTCAACCCGGTGAATTTTGCTCCCGAAAAATGGGCGAAAGCGGCCAAAGATGCCGGGATGAAATATGTCATCTTCACCACCAAGCACCACGACGGCTTCTGCATGTTTGACAGCAGGAAGACGGACTATAAAATAACCGGGACCAAAACTCCGTTTGCCTCCAATCCCCGCAGTAATACAGCGAAAGAGATATTTGATGTCTTCAGGAAAGAAGGCCTCTGGACTGGTGCCTATTTTTCAAAACCCGACTGGCACAATGAAAATTACTGGTGGCCCTATTTCCCGCCAAAGGACAGGAATGTGAACTACGATCCGAAAAAATACCCGGAACGCTGGAATGCATTTAAAGATTTCACCTATGATCAGATCCGTGAACTGATGAGCCAGTATGGCAAAATGGATATACTCTGGCTGGACGGTGGCTGGGTAAGGCCCTTATCATCTGTTGACACTTCAGTCGAATGGCAACGGGGGATAAAGCATAACCAGGATATAGATATGAAAAGAATTGCTGCGATGGCAAGAAGTTACCAGCCGGGTTTACTGATCGTTGACCGTACGGTTCCCGGTGAATATGAAAATTATACTACGCCGGAACAAGAAGTCCCCGAAAAGCCGCTCTCCTATCCATGGGAAACCTGCATGACCATGGGCGGCTCCTGGAGTTATGTACCAGGCGATACGTACAAACCTGCCCGCCAGTTAATTCATTTACTCATCAAAATTGTTTCAAGAGGCGGTAATTTTCTACTCAATATCGGCCCCGGTCCGGATGGCGACTGGGATCCCAATGCTTACGACCGTCTGCAGGAGATCGGCAAATGGATTTCAGTAAACGGCGAGGATATTTATGCATCAAAGCCTGTGGCTCCTTACTCGTCTGATAATATTTACTACACACAATCAAAGGACAGCAGGTTCAAGTATGCTTTCTGGCTATCGGATACAGATGATATAATGCTGCCCGAACAGGTTGTGTTGAAAGGTGTGTCCGTTAAAAATGGAACTGTCATATCCATATCAGGAACAACAACAAAGCTGAAATGGGAAACATCGAATGGAAATACCATTATCCGGGTGCCGGCTTCCGTTGCTGCCGTAATAAACAGCCAGTATGCTGTTGTATTTAAAATAGAAGCCCCGATACTGAAAGGGAAATAAGAAGTTGATTATTTACTTCTCTTCTCGAACATCAGCTCCTGCACTTTCTCTTTGTCTTCTTTTTCTCTCTTCAGGTCGAACATGGTGCCGAACACATGGTCCCATATTGTGGAGCTTACGCCATAGCCGTTGTGCTCATTTTTATAATGGTGCAGGTGATGGTTTCTCCAGAGCCCTTTCATCCATTTAAACGGGGGGTTCCAGGCATGGATGGCATAGTGCATGGTGCCGTACATCAGGTAACCGAGTATAAAGCCCGGAAAGAACATAAAAGTTTGCTGGCGGAGCGCCAGGTACATCAAACCAAAAATAGCCGAAGCAAGAATTAGGCTTGGCACCGGCGGCATGAACAACCGTTGCCGGTCTCTCGGGTAATGATGATGATTACCGTGCAGGGTATAAATAAATTTTTTGGCCCTGCCGCTGTTCGCTATCATGTGAAAAAGGAAACGGTGAGCCAGGTATTCAAAAAAAGTCCAGAAGAACATGCCGCCAAGAAAAGTAAGGAAGACCCTTCCGGTTGTAAACCCGATAGTACCACTGTAATACAGCATATAGATCATTACCGGGGTGTACATGCCCCAGATCACCAGCGGATGGGTCTTGGTCAGCATTTCCAGGTAAGGATTTTTAAAAAGCTGGGCCTGTCCTTTATTATGAATTTTTTCGAACTCCATGTGGGCAAAGATAAGGAATGAAATGGGGGTCAAAAAAGCCGCAATTCACTGATTTTAATCAGTTTTAAGCAATTCGTCAACCCGTTGAAAATGATAGCCTTTCGCTTTAAAATATTTGAACAACTCAGGGAGGCGATGATAAAATTTATCCGTTCGTTTGGGATCAGTACCGATATGCAAAAGAAGGATAAACCCGTTCAAACCGGCTGGTTTTGCCTGTTCGTAGTTAAAAATGGATTGATAGATCTCTTCACTGCTCCGGTAGTTTTTGTCTTCCGGTGTGGTATAGTCAGCATGGCTCCTTGTTCCGGGTGTATAATTTATAAGTTGCAGTTTCAGGTCTTTTGTCCATGCCGCAATTGTATCATT
>JANNUI010000318.1:0-3261 GCA_031395125.1 Chitinophagaceae bacterium
CTGGAAGGCTTTCAATCCCGCCACCCTTCTTAATAAATAAGTGTCAGGCAGGCTTATATGCCTATAATGTACCCTGTGTTCTTGTCTAAAAAATATCTACATTTAGAGTGTATTCTTTATAAAAACTGCTGTATGCGTTCACTATTAAAAAATGGCCTTGCCCTGTTGCTTGCGGCATGGTCTTCCAGCCTTGAAACAAAGGCTGATGCCCAATGCAGTGCCAGCAATGCTGCGGCCTGCTTCTGCCCCACTCCCGGGGCAACCAATTGTCTTTTATTGCCGGATATTACTGCCGGGAAAAGAACACTGAACAGCAATGCCGGCTGGACAGAATATACACAGAATGCCGGCGCTCCCAATAAAGGCCTGCTGCGGATCGATGTGTCCACTCCCAATATCGGTTGGGGACCTGTGGAAACTGTTTCCACCAATACATATGTATGCGGTACTGACACCCTGTTCAATTTCACTCCGCCTTCCGGGTTTCTCTGTCCCGATGGTTCTTTTCCAAAGCGGCTTATCAAACAAAGGCTTTATCAGAAAAATGGCAACAGCATGCAGTTCATTGACCGGGATGCAGGCTGGATGGTCTATCACCCGGCACATGGCCATATACATATTGAAGGCTGGGGACTGTACACCCTGCGTTTGAATGATGCAAGTATTACGGACACATTACAATGGCCGGTGGTGAACAGCGGCGTTAAAGTAAGCTTTTGCCTTATCGATCTCACCACTTGCAGTGGCAGCCTGGGCGATTGCCGGGATGCCAATGGCAATATTCTCAACAACAGCAGTTTTCCTAACTATGGGCTCGGTGGTGGTTACGGTTGCAACAATATCAGGCAGGGCATCAGTGTAGGAAAAGTGGATGTATACGGCCAGTACCTGGATGAAAGTTTTGTAAAGATCCCTTACGAAGCCTGCAATGGTTCTTATTATGTGGTAATACAGGTGGACCCTGATAACCATTTCCTGGAAATGAATGAGAACAACAACTGGCTGGCTGCACAGATACCAATTACAAAACAACGAACGACCAATACCGGCGCCTATGCTTACCTGTTCAGCAAAAAGGGGAATACCGTTTGCCAGGGCAGTTCGCTGGAACTGGAAGCCAGCGGCGCCAGCAATTATGTATGGAGTACCGGCGCCAGTACGCAGAAGATCTCCGTCAACTCCCCCGGCCGCTACTGGGTGAGGGCCACGACGCCCTGCGGAACAACCACCAGTGATACGCTGGAAATCTTTCAGTCTGGGCCCAGCGCTTTCCCGGCTGTAACCACGGCTGATACTTTGTGCGCAGGAGAGAAAGCCAGCTTATATGCCAGCGGTAATGCCCACTGGTATGATGCCCCTTCCGGGGGCAACCTTGTTTTTATCGGCAATAGTTTTCAAACCGGTAATTTATACAGCAATACTACTTTTTATGTCGCCGATCAGCCTTCGGTGCTGAGCGGAAGTATGGGACCTGCTGCAACCAGTTTCAGCGGTGCAGGAAACTATACAGGTACCAGAAGTGATTACCTGGTATTTAATGCTTTTCTCCCCTTTAAACTGAAAACAGTGAGAGTGGATGCTTTAACATCGGGTGTGTATAACATACAACTGAGGGACCAGTACGGGCACCTGCTCCAGCAAAAGAATATGCCGCTTACCCTCGGGCAGCAGGACCTTACACTTGATTTTTTTATTCCTGCAGGATTAAACCACCAGTTGGGCCTGTCTTCTACCAGCCCCACCGCCTCATTGTACAGCAGTACAACTACAGCCGCCAATATCGGCTTCCCATTCAAAATAAAAACTGTAGCCAATATCGTTGGCTCATCGTCCGGCGATGCGAGATATCCCTTTTTCTATAACTGGCAGGTGGAAGCGCTTGCCGAAGCGTGTAACAACGGTCAGCGAAAAGCGGTGACAGCCATGGTTGTTCCGGCACCATCTGTTTCTATTAACGGGCTTGCCCCTGAATACAGCCATAACGCAGATGCGGTACCGCTTACCGGCACACCAGCCGGTGGCACATTCAGCGGCAATGCGGTGTTGAACAACGACTATTTCCATCCCCGTATAGCCGGTATCGGCACACATATTATTACCTATACCTACAGCAACGGTTACTGCACCGCACAGGATGCCAGACAAACTTTGGTGAAACTGAATGACAACCTGCTGCAGGATGGTTTCAGCATTCAATTATGGGATCATCCAGGTCAGCGGCCATTCCTGTGGGTGGTGAGCACTGAACTTTCACCGCTTGAGATCAGCCTCCTGAGCAGCACTGGCCAATTGCTGCAGAAAATGGAAAAAACAGTTTATACCGGGGGCAATTATATCCCGCTGGATGTGAATGCATACCCTAAAGGGCTTTATTTCATCAGGGCCCGGCTGGTGCTAAACGGAAAAACAAAAACGCTGAAACTGCTGAATTAACAAGCAGTAACCTTTAGTATTAAAAACCTGCAGATACCGTTTGTGGGTTTTTTGTTTTTTGTTTCCCGGCAAACCGGTAACTTTTACAAAATTTATCTCTGTGAAACCTGTTTATGCCCTACTTCTTTCCTGCCTGGCCTTTACCGTTTCTGCACAAAGAAATATTGATGTGCTGCATTATAAATATGAAATTGAACTGAGTGACAAAAGCGATACAGTTTGGGGAAGGGCAGAAATTACAGTTAATGCAATAAAAGAAACGGAAGTTTTTTACTTCGATTTAGTATATGGATTGAAAAGAGCTAAAGGAATGTTGGTAGAAAAAGCCTTCGTTTATTCAGAAGAAAAAAAAGAATGGGTAAAAACAGGCTTTAGCCAGGATTCAGAAGATTTTGGCTATGTTGATTTGGGTCGTAAAATAAAACCCGCTCAATGAGCGATTCTGTTTCAGCGGTAGCGCTGTCCTCCTCAATCAGAATCTCGCCACCCACCTCCTGTGAGAGGTTTTGCAGTCGCTCCTTGAACGATGACTCCTTCAGAACAAACACCTTTTTGCCAATCAGGTCTACGGGGTTTCGTATCATCGTCCGTTCGATCCGTGATGGTGGCATACGGCGCCAGTTGGGCGGCTTGCGCTGGACCAGGACCTGGCAGGTGTTAAACTGGGTATCTGTGAATGACAAATACTCGGTCCTTTCCTTGGTAACAGTCAACGGAAAAGCAATAAGGTCACCCTCTCCCCTGTTTAACAGATCAATGGACTGCTCAATGCCACTGATCACCCTGATTTTAAGCTCAACGTTCAGGTGCTTGGTAAGGCTCTGGAGC
>JANNUI010000335.1:0-3740 GCA_031395125.1 Chitinophagaceae bacterium
TGGCGGATTTGGGGTTTTTATGAACAAGATCACTAAAGAACCAATCTCTTCGCTTGGCTACAATTTTGTAAAACCGGAATACATTCCTAAAGGCAAAGACGAATACTATCTCCGCAATATCCAGCACCGCTCCCACAATAAATTCCGCAACCTTACCGCCGTCGAGGTCAAACAACTGATCGCTAACGGGAATACATCCGATAACTGGAAAAATGTTTTTGTCAACAGCATATTCAATGCTGAACTTATCCGGCACTGCAAATTTTTCGGACTTATCCGCATTGGCAAATTAGAACCCTATTTCCTTGAGTTCAATAATCTCCGCATGCCGGTTGGGCTTTACAATAGCACCATAGTCAGTTGCGACTTTGGGGACAATGTGGCGATTGACAATGTAACTTTCATGAGCCATTATATCATTGGCAACGATGTGATCATCGTCAATTCAGATGAACTGGCTACAACGGACCATGCTAAATTCGGCAACGGCGTTATCAAAAGAGGCGAAAAAGAATCTGTCCGCATCTGGCTGGAACTGTGTAATGAAAATGCCGGTCGCAGTGTACTTCCGTTCAACGGTATGCAGGCTGCCGATGCCTGGCTCTGGACAAAGTACCGCGGCGATGATGTGCTGATGGAAAAATTTAAACTATTTACTGATCAGCGCTTTGATAAACGAAGGGGCTATTATGGCAAAATCGGCGACCGCACCGTGATCAAGAACAGCAGCATCATCAAAGATGTATGGATCGGCAGCGATGCCTATATAAAAGGAGCGAACAAACTAAAGAACCTTACCATCAATTCATCCCCCGATGCGAAAACACAGATCGGCGAAGGATGTGAATTGGTAAATGGCATCATAGGATTAGGTTGCCGTATTTTTTACGGTGTAAAAGCGGTTCGCTTTATCATGGCGGAGAATTCACAATTGAAATACGGCGCCAGGCTGATCAACTCTTTTCTTGCCGACAATTCTACCATTTCCTGTTGCGAGGTATTGAACTCACTTATTTTCCCGGCACATGAACAGCACCACAACAATTCATTTCTATGTGCGTCCGTAGTAATGGGACAAAGTAATATGGCAGCAGGCGCTACGATAGGTTCTAATCATAATTCGCGGGGCCCGGATGGCGAGATCGTTGCAGGGCGGGGCTTCTGGCCGGGGCTTTGTGTAAGCCTGAAACATAATTCAAAATTTGCTTCCTTTACTATCATTGCCAAAGGTGATTTTCCTGCGGAGTTGAATATTCCTATTCCCTTTTCATTAGTGAACAATGATGTAAGCAATAACAAGCTCGTGGTGATGCCGGGTTACTGGTTCATGTATAATATGTATGCGCTGGCACGCAATGCCAGTAAATATGCCGGCCGTGATAAACGGACCGATAAATCAATTGAGTTTGAGTATGATTGGCTGGCCCCGGATACCGTCAACGAAATCTTTGATTCACTCCTTTTTATGAAAAGGGCCGCCGGGGAAACATTCTCTGCAAGGGAAGGCAATCATTTTACCGGTGATGCCGCCATTCGTCATGGTGAAAAACTGTTAGAGGGAAATATCATTCCTGACGACTCGGAGATATGGGCCAAAGGAATGGAAAATACTGACCGTAAAACGCAATTAATAAAACTCCCTAAAGCTTACCGTTTATTTAAAGAACTGATCACTTATTACGGCACATCGCAAATAATTCAGTTTATTACGCAAAAAAATATTTCATCCTTTGAGCAATTAACGGCTGCCATAGGTAAACCCTCCCGGAACAAATGGATGAATATTGGTGGACAACTGGTACCTGAAAAATCAGTAAAGACACTGATAAGAAATATTCACTCCGGCAAAATAAAGAGCTGGGATGAAGTGCATGCGTTTTATAAAGACTGCAGCAACGGGTATGCCACACAAAAACTGGAGCATGCTTTTGCCTCATTACTGGAAATACGGAAACTATCTCCGGAGAAGTTCAGCAAAAAAATATTCCACCAGTTATTACGTGAAGCCATAATCACCAAAGAATGGATGACCCGTAATATATATGAATCCCGCGCCAAAGATTACCAGAGTGAATACAGGAAGATGGTATATGATACACAGAAGGAAATGGATAAAGTGCTTGGCAAATTAAAGGACAACAGCTTCATCAACCAGCAGCAGGAAGAACTGAAACAGTTTAAAAAACAGGTAACCGGTATTGTGAAAAGCTTCGGGCTTTGAAGATTATTTTCCGCAATGGCCCCCCAGAGGCGGGACTGTTGCGGAATCATTTCACTATTGCTTTATAAACCGAATCAAATTTGTTTTGCCTTCAGCAGTAACAGCCACAATCTGGTAAACCCCTGCGGCAAAGCGGTCAGTTGATACTTGAATATTTGTATTACCGGCGGCTATTGTATGATTTTGTTTCTGCACTACTCTTCCCTGTATATCCGTTATTATCAAATCCAGCTTTTGTTGTTTGGATGAAGCAATGGTAAGCGTAGTGGAATTCGTAACCATCGTTGGAATAAGAGAAGTAAGCATCAAACCATTTACTCCATTCATTATCGCTACTGTTCTGCTATAAGTAATCTTTCCATCTTCATCAATCATTTTTAACCGGTAATAATTGATACCATTCTTCAAACCATTATCAATATAGTTATACAACTTGTTTGTTTCGCTGCCACCGACTGTGCCAATAGTAACAAAGCTTTTATCTGTTCCTGCTCTTTGTATTTCAAACCTTGCAGCAGCCGAACAGCAGGCCGCTAACTCCCAGTTGATAGATGATTTTGTATTGGTCAATTTTGATGCATCGAAAGTAACGAGCTTGATGGGGAGGGGATTGGATGCAAAAGGAAGATCGGTAGCCAGCGTAAACCCGTTGGGACTGAAACTTGAAATTGTACTAACACTGGTAATGGTTCCGGTTACATACGGAGGCGCCCCCCAACCGGCATGGGCCCAGCAGGAGCGCCACGTCATCTCGGGAGACCGGGTCGCCATCTACAACCTGGTCGGCGAGATACAGGTTCTGCCGGGCTCCGGTTCCGAAGTGGTGGTGTCGGTCACCCGTGGAGGGAGCGACGCGGCCAAGCTCCGGATCGAAACCGGCCCGATCGGTGACCGGGCAACCCTGCGCATCGTCTACCCCGATGACCGGATCATCTACCCGGCGTTGGCACGAGGATCGCATACGTCGTTCACGGTTCGCGATGATGGCAGCTTTGGTGGACCCCACCCGTCGAGCCACACCCGCCGCGGACATCGGGATTGGGACCGCCGGGAGGGTCGTCAAGTAACCATCGCGGGCTCCGGTGACGGCCTTGTAGCCTACGCCGACCTCGCCATTGCCCTTCCGGCCGGCCACCAGCTGGCCGTCTATCTCGGCGCCGGCAAAGCCACGGTCACCAACGTCGCCGGCAACATCACGGTGGATGCATCGGCGGCGCCGGTCAGCGCGGACGGGGTGAAGGGCACGCTTTCGGTGGATGTCGGCTCGGGATCGGTCCATCTGGCTAACATCGAGGGCGAAGTAGACGTTGACACCGGCTCGGGCTCGGTGGATGCTACTCGGGTTCGCGGACGGCAATTCGGTATCGAGACCGGTTCGGGCTCGGTATCCGGCTCCGACATCAGCGTCGACCACCTGGGCGTCGAGACCGGCTCGGGCAATATCGATCTGACCCAGGTGACCGCGCCGGCGTTGGACCTGGAAACCGGCAGCGGGGTCATCCGCGTGGCGCTGGCTGGC
>JANNUI010000339.1:0-4846 GCA_031395125.1 Chitinophagaceae bacterium
TCAATCTGCCTACCCTGTATCTCGGACGAGCAGTCCTCAAACGATACTATACGTGGCATTTCAGCATGCAAGGTTTACCCGCCATAGCCTTGGCGACGGCGGGCCGTTATTTTCTGTGGCACTGTCTCTTGGCTATTTCTAACCAGCCGGCTCTTCACCGGTGCATTGCTCTGTGCTGTCCGGACTTTCCTCCCCGACCTTTAGCGTCGGGGCGATAGCCTGGCTTGTAGCGGAGCAAAGATAAGGCCTCCTCCCGACCTCCTCCAGGGAGGAGGCCATCAGCGCAACAACCCCGCTTTTCGGCGGTTCAATTTAATTTCACAATTCTCAGATAACGGAGTCTCTTAAGCCCCTCCTTTGGAGGGGTTTGTCCCAGGGACTCTTTGCGGAGGGGAGGCCTTGAAGAATATTTCTGTGGCCCCATACCCAAAGCTGGGATGATACTTGTTTACAAAAGATTTCACTTCTTTCTTTAGTCTGAGTATATCATGAATCTCATCCCGCAGCACACCCTCTCCCACCCCATGCACCACGATCAGCGAGGACTGATGATGGGCAATGGCCAGGTGATAATATTTCTCAAATGTCTTTAGCTGCAGGCTCATGATCTCATAATTGCCCATGTGCTTCCAGTCGTCTGCCAGTTTTTCTATGTGCAGATCGATCACCGTCCTGGCCGGTTCCAAATGCTGTCTTGCCTCGGATGCTTCGTAGATCTTATACCCTTTGGCCGCAAGTCTGCCCTCCCGGTAGCTATCGGGATCCGGTTTATCATCATGTATCTTGTCCGGATATTTTTCAAAAAGCAATTGAGAAAAAGTAGCCTGGTTGTTTTGTTTCAGCTCTTCGATTTTGGCAAACAGCAGCTTGGGTTTAAGTCGTACGGATGACTCAAAATGAGCGGCCTTCTTTTTATCGGGCTCAGTCAATGAAAAATCAAACTCAAATGAGGGACTGTCGTTCAGGTCCTCAAAAGGAATATCATGCAGGTAGAAATCTTCAAAAGGATGAACCGTATTCTTTAGTTCAAAATCAGGTTTGCCAAAATAATGCAGTTTGTATGTGAAGTTGTACCGCAGCGAAGTATGGTTGACAAGGTGAAGCTTTAGCTCTTCCACGATCACATCCCCAAACTCATCGGTATCCATTACCGGCAGAAACGTGAGCCAAACCCCGTCCTCCACCCTGTTTTGCTCTGCCCTTTTTTCTTTTCTCACATCATCGATGTATTGCTTTTCCTTCTTTGCAGGCGTCATTTGCTTTTCGGTAAACCGCTTGAAGTAGGGGAAATCCACCTGGTCCATGTACACCGGGAAGTTCACACCCTTCACATCCACCATCAGCATTTTATCGTTGATGATGTCTGTTATCAGCCCCTCCTCACCGGAGTGAAGGATCAGCACCGTATCACCTACCTGGTATTTCATACCCCCAACCCCTAAAGGGGTGTTTTAAATTCATTAAAATAAAAAGTCGCACAAAGTTACTCTAAGTAAAATGTGCGACGGGTAAAAAATTATTACCTTCTTTATTCCTTCTTCTTCGCCAGCTTACTATGGGAGTAGCTATAGAGGAAATAAATGGCAAGGCCTATCACCAGCCAGATAAGAAACCGCATCCAGACCTTATGTGTTTCCTGTGCCATCAGGTAGAAACAACTTATCATGCCCATTATAGGGATAAGGGATAACTTTTTCAAAAATGCCAGTACGGCCATTGTAACAGCAATGACCCAGAAAGCTACCATCGGCCAGGTATCCTTTGTCCAGATATCTTCTGTAAAATGCGAAGGCACTTTATCAGCAATAAGTATTATAGCGCCAATCAATAAAGCAGGATAAATGAACTGAGCATTGGCGTAAGGCACTTTAAATTTACTCTCCGGTCTGTCCTTCCGCTGTTGCAAAACAAGAATACCCCCGCATACCATCACAAAGGCAAAGAGTGTCCCGATACTGGTCAACGACAAGACTTCATTCAGATTGAGGAATAAGGCCGGAACCGCCACCACAATACCCGTTAGAATGGTAGAGAAAGACGGTGTCCCGTATTTTGGATGAATTCTTGAAAATATTTTCGGCAGCAATCCATCCCGGCTCATACTCATCCATATCCTTGGCTGGCCGAGCTGAAATACCAGCAACACACTGGCTGTTGCAATAATGGCACTTACTGCCACGATACCACCGATAAATTTCAGACCCCTTTCATCAAACACCATCGCCAGCGGGTCGCCCACATTCAACTTGGTATAATGTACCATGCCTGTCAGCACTAGGGCCAGCAATACATACACCACTGTACAGATGATGAGGGAATAGATCATTCCTCTCGGCAGATCCCTTTGCGGATTCTTACACTCCTCCGCCGTAGTGGATATTGCATCAAAACCGATATAGGCGAAAAAGACTGCCGAGACCCCTTTCATAATGCCACCAAAACCCTCTGGTGTAAATGGCGACCAGTTAGATGGGTTTATATAATATGCCCCTAAAACAATTACAAAAAAGATCACACACAATTTTATAATTACCATCAGGTTGGCGGCTGAACGGGATTCTTTAATGCCCCTGAATACGATATAGGTGATCAGCGCTACGATCAATAAGGCAGGAACATCCATGATAAGGCGGAAACCGAATAACTGTGGCGCATCGGCCCATGCCGCTACGGCGGTATCTGTTGCACTGGCTTTGGCGGTCATATAATCCATCGTCATCCAGTCCGGGATATGCATCCCGGCCTTGGTCATAAGGTTGCTGAAATAATCACTCCAGGATATGGCCACGGCGATATTACCGATCGCATATTCCATCAGCAAATCCCAGCCGATGATCCAGGCAAAGATCTCGCCGAATGCGACATAAGAATACGTATAGGCGCTTCCGGAAACGGGAACAGTAGAGGCAAACTCAGCATAACAAAGCGCCGCAAAGCCGCAGGCCATAGCGGTAAAAATGTAAAGGTATACTATACCGGGCCCGCCATTGGCCGCTGCTGAGCCAATACCGCTGAAAATTCCGGCACCGATGATAGCTGCCACCCCAAAAAAAGTAAGATCACGGACACCTAATACTCTTTTAAGGCTGCCACCATGGCCATCACTAATACCTTTTTCAGCATCCTTAAGAATGGTAGAGATAGATTTTTTGCGGAAAAGCTGATTGATCATGACTGTTGGTTTTGGTATGTCAAAATAGCGAAAAAACCGTTTAACAGGTGATTTAGTGCCTGTTTTCTATACTGGCGGCATTGAATGACGAAAATCAGCCCTGGGTAAGACCTGTATCAATGGGCAGGAGCCGCCGGGTTTTCATCTTTGTCTTATAAAATATTTTTTATGCAGACAACAATTCACCAGCAGGTTTTTGCCAATACCCAAACCTGGAACAAGACCCATCCTTCTTTGTGGAAACGCTTTATCCAATGGGCTGACGGGCAGGAGGAATACCGTTTCGGCTGGACAGCGGGTATCCTCGCCGGTCATGGATGTGTAGCTACCGTCCTTACGACGGCGGCAATAGTATTTACGGGAAATAATTTCATCTTCTGGCCTTTTGCAATAGGGGCAATGGCCGTATGCGTCATCACCAACCTGGCAGCCCTGCCGACCAGGATCACCATACCGGTGTTCTTTTTCAGCCTGCTGGTTGACCTTGTGATCATAGTCATTTGCATCGCCAATGGCTTTGATATGAATGCAACTTATGTATAGTGGGTTAATGATCTCTTTTTACGAGGAAATGAGCCAGCTCCCTGAGCGGCTCTTTTCTTTTGGACAGCACCGCAATATCCTCCAGATGGGCAAAAGCCTCATCCAGGTATTTATCTTTCAGCTGCAGGGCCCATTCATCTGCCTTGCAGTCCCTGAAAAGCTGCAGTGTTTTCGCCACTTTAGTAGTATCATTTACCAATAAAAGCGCCTCCAGCTCTTTCTTTTGCGCCTGAGTAGCTGTTTCCATGGCATGTATCAGTAAAAAGGTTTTTTTATTGGCCATGATATCACCGCCCACCTGCTTGCCGAACTTTTGCGGGTTGCCAAAGGCATCGAGGTAATCATCCTGCACCTGAAAGGCAATGCCCAATTTTTTACCAAACGCATAAAGCAGGTTTTGATTCCTCTCACCTGCACCTCCGAGAATAGAACCAGTCTTCAGGCTGGTGGCCAATGCTACCGAGGTTTTCAGGGTGATCATTTCAAGATAAGCATCCAGTTTCACCGTTCGCACTTTCTCAAAATCCATATCCATCTGCTGGCCTTCACATACCTCTTTGGCTGTCTTATTAAAAAGGGTGAGTATCGGCCGCAGGTAACTGAGGTCGATCTTATTCAGTTCTTCATACGCCGTGACGAGCATCACATCGCCGGCCAGTATGGCCGTATTCTCCCCGTATTTATGATGTATGGTTTCCATACCCCTGCGCAGCGGGGCCTTGTCCATAATGTCATCGTGTATCAGTGTAAAGTTGTGAAAGAGCTCAATGGCTGTGCCTACATGCCAGGCATCCTCCCTTATCTCGTCAAACAATTCATTACCCATCAGGCATAGCACCGGGCGGATCCGCTTGCCACCCATCTTCAGGAAATAGTCGTTGGGTGCGTACAGGCTTGACGGTTCGTCAGGAAAATGCTTCTTATCGAAGTGCAGAGTGAATTTCTGGGATAGCAGTTCAAATGATTGCATAGTAAAGAGTTTCACGCAGTGGGCGCAGGGTTCGCCGGGTAGCTGTTAAAAATATAACATTTATTCATTTTTAATTTTTCTAAAGTATTAAAAAAAATCTCAGTGTCCTCTGCGTGAAAATTATTTTTTTCTTTTCCCCTTTTCCTTACTCTCTTTCTCTG
>JANNUI010000351.1:0-7361 GCA_031395125.1 Chitinophagaceae bacterium
AAGAGAAAATCCTGGTAAGAAGAGTAGCCAAAAAAATCAAAAGTCTTTCTCTCCCTCCTTTTTCTCTTTCCTCTCTTTTAAACTCTTAGCCTAATTTTACCGGTTATGAGTAATTTTCGATATGATGGATATGTTTCCCCATACCCATCATATTGAAAATGTAGTACAGCTGAAGCTGAAAAATACATTGAACTAAGAGTTTAAAGGAGATAAAGAGGTAGAGCACTGTATTTTTTACTAAAAACATTGCTACCGGTACTTTTTTAAAATATCTCTTTTTCTCTTTCCTCTCTTTTAACCTCTTAGCCTAATTTTACCGCTTATGAGTAATTTTCGTTCTACCAGGATCGACCGCTTCCCCCCGGTGGTAAAGAACCTGATCATCATTAATATACTTGTATGGGTGGCGCAGCTGATCTATGATAAACAATGGGGCCTTACACTCAAGATCGCTTTGTGGCCGGTGGATACGCCTTTTTTCGAGCCCTACCAGGTAGCTACGCACATGTTTGCCCATGCCAGTTACGATCTGCGGGGCAATGTTACGTTCATTCATATCCTCTTCAATATGTTTGGCCTTTATATGTTTGGCCGGATACTGGAGAATGTTTGGGGGCGCAAACGTTTTTTGATTTTCTACTTAGCATGTGGTGTCGGTGCGGCCGCAGCGCACCTTATCATGCAGTACCTGATGGGAACATTTTCTTTTGCCGTCGGTGCTTCCGGCGCAGTCATGGGAGTGTTTGTGGCATTTGGCTACCTGTTTCCCAATACCGAACTGATGATCATCCCCATCCCCATTCCCATCAAGGCCAAATGGCTGGTGATCGTTTATATCCTGATCGACCTGTTTGGCGGGTTCGGCAATGTGGCAGGCGATAGTGTGGCGCATTTTGCCCACCTGGGCGGGGCCCTGACGGGCTTCCTCATGGTTTTTTTCTGGAACAAAACCAACCGGCGGACGTTATATTAAGAAGGTCAGATAAGTCAAATAAGACAAATAAGACAAATGGGTCAAATGAGGGAGTTTAAAAGATTCGGATATTTGACTTCCCGATAGCTATCGGGATTGACTTTTATAACCTTTATGGCAGATTACAACAATGAACTACTCTGAGAAGAAATACAAACAAAGAATACAACTGGACAAGAGCAGCAACAGCCTGTTCCTGCTGATCGCCATCTGTTTGCTGGTCTTTGTGGGTCTTGCCTTTGTAAAAGCCCTCTCGTATTTTAATTATGCAGATGATAAGGAGCTTGCCAAAACTTTGTTCAATAAAAATGTACTGGGACTTTTTACCCTGCCGGCCGATACCGGTCAACTCGTAAACAGGCCCTGGACCCTGCTTACTTCCTTATTTGTGCATGACAACAACGATGTGTGGAAGGTGTTTCCAAACATGTTCTGGCTCGGGTCATTTGGTTTCATCCTGCAGGACCTTACTGGCGGTAAGAAGATCATCCCTGTTTTCATTTATGGCGCCCTTGGCGGCGCTATTGCTTTTATCCTGGCGTATAACTTACTTCCGTCATTGGAGCAGCAATTATACCTTGCTGTTTTCAGCGGTGCTTCCTGCGGGGTGATGGCCCTGGCCATTGTCACCACATTAATATCGCCGGGCTACCGCATCTTCCCGATGATTGCGGGCGGCATTCCTTTGTGGGCACTCACGGCCCTGTACCTGATCATCCATTTTGCCACCATTTCCATCAGCGACACCGCCACACTGATCACCCAGTCAGCGGCAGTTGTTACCGGTCTTCTCTTTATTTTCTTTTTACGAAAAGGCTATGACTGGAGCGAATGGATGAACAATTTCTTCGATTGGGTGAATGATCTTTTCAACCCGGATAAACCTAAAAAAGCCCGCCTGCCGGACGGGCAGGGAAAAACGCTGAAGGAAGAATTGTTTTACAAATCTGCTTCCGCTCCATTTTCCAAAACCACCAAACTAACCCAGCAACGGGTGGATGAAATACTGGACAAGATCAGCCAGCAGGGTTACCAGTTCCTTACCGAAGAAGAAAGGGAGCTATTAAAAAGGGCAAGCAAAGAAGAAATGTAGTCAGTAAGTCAAATAAGTCATACGGGTCATATCAGTCATGAAGAAAACTATTTGACATATATGACCACTATGACTGCTTTGACTTGTATGACCCGTTTGACCTCTTTGACCTGTATGACCCGTTTGGATAGTGTCCTAGTTTGAAAATTATCCTCAAAATAAGTGAAGTTATAATTTATTTCCCGCAGATTTCGCAGATCGAATACACGCAGATTTCGCAAATATAATCGACTGGATCAGCGCAATCAGCGACAATATTAGCGGGATCTGCGAGAAACATTATGTTTAAATTCAAACTAAGACACTACTCCCGTTTGACTTATTTGACCCTTCCCTTCGTTTCAGTAAATTGCAGCAATGGCCACCCGGTTCCGGATTTTCACGAAGAAGGTTTTTATTATTACCAATGTGGTACTGGTTTTCTTTTTGCTGCTCTCTTGCCTGGTACCTTTTCTTAACCCTCAAAATTGGTGGTTCATTGCTTTCCTGGGACTTGCATTCCCTTTATTGCTGTTGCTGAACCTGTTCTGTATTGCGGGATGGCTGATCATCCTGCGGCCCCGCTATGCACTCATATCCGGTATTGCAGTGCTGCTGAGCTTCAATAGCATCAGTGTTTTTTTTGCCTTTCATTTTTCAGGCGGGTTTGATTATACAAAAAAGCCCGGCACCCTGCGGGTGGCCACCTGGAATGTGGCCCGTTTCATCGAACTTAAACGCAATAACAACATCGGCAGTCAGAAACGCCTGAAAATGTTTGAGCTCATCCGCCAGCAGGATGCCGATGTACTCTGCCTGCAGGAATTTCATACATCCACTGATTCCAACTATTACGACAATATCGGGCCCATTCATAAAGACCTCGGGTACCCGTATTATTATTTCTCCTTTGACGAGGATGGCGATAATCACTACTACAGTTCCATCATCTTTTCACGCTATCCCTTTGCAGACACCGGCCGCATCCGCTATCCACGGCCCACCCTGCCCGATGTGCTGATGTATGCCGATATCCTGAAAGACAATGACACCATCCGGGTATATACAACCCACCTGCAGTCGCTGCAGTTGGGAAAATTTGATTACGACCGCATCCGCAAGATCCGGGGTGGCGATGACAGCCTGGTGGCCAATTCAAAAACCATACTGGGAAAGATCAAAAAAGGGTTTTCCCGCCGCAGCATTCAGGCCGATGTGGTGAAGGAAGTGATGGGGATTTCACCGCACCCTTACCTGCTCTGTGCCGACCTGAACGATGTACCCAACTCCTACGCCTATTTTACCGTAAGGGGAAAACTGCAGGATGCATTCCTGAAAAAAGGGTTTGGTATCGGCCGCACTTTTTCCGGGCTTGCACCCACACTCCGGATCGATTACATATTTGCCGATCAGCATTTCAGGATCCAGCAGTTCAACCGGGTGCTGAAAAATCTAAGTGACCATTATATGCTGGTCGCGGATGTGCAACTGAAGACCCCATTCCTCCAACTTCGCTAAAGCTTCGTTGGACAAGCTTAAAGGGGGGTAATACAGTCAGAATTTTGTCATTCCGAGCCAGTTTTAGTGATTCGTTCAATTTCAATGAGTCTCAGCGAGGAATCTTATCTTTATTGTATGTTGAGATCACATCAATACTTTTCCTGCTGTCCTGCCGGGGCACAATAATCTTTTGCCTGCCTGCAATACAAAAGGCAATTTTCAATCTTATTATTCATCTTTGCTCATCCGTGTTACTGTAGCAGAAGTGTGCGACGCAACAAAAGCCGATAGTAGCACAGGCGATGACTCAAAAAAATAAATATGTCTGCGCTGAAAATATATAACTCGTATTCAAGACAGAAAGAAGTTTTCACTCCCCTCACCCCCGGCCATGCGGGCATGTATGTGTGCGGCCCTACCGTTAGCGGCGAAAGCCACCTGGGTCATGCCCGGCCTTATATCACTTTTGATGTGGTCTATCGTTACCTGCAGCAGCTCGGCTATAAGGTGAGATATGTCCGCAACATTACCGATGCGGGGCATTTTGAGGAAGAAGGAAGGGAAGCAGAAGATAAAATTTCAAAGAAGGCCGTGCTGGAAAAACTGGAGCCCATGGAACTGGTGCAGAAATACACTAACCTCTACCACTGGGCCATGGAGCAGTTCAATACGCTGAAGCCCTCCATCGAACCAACAGCGACCGGCCATATCGTGGAGCAGATCGAAATGATCAAAAAGATCATAGATGCAGGCTATGCGTATGAAGTAAATGGCTCTGTCTATTTTGATGTTAAAAAATATGCTGCATCACATGATTATGGCAAGCTGAGCGGCCGGGTAATAGAAGATTTGCTTGAGACAACAAGAGAACTGGAGGGACAGAAAGAGAAAAGAGATACCGCTGATTTTGCACTCTGGAAAAATGCAGCGCCGGAACATATCATGCGCTGGCAAAGCCCCTGGGGTGTTGGTTTCCCCGGCTGGCATATTGAATGCTCTGCCATGGCCACCAAATACCTTGGTGCACAGTTTGATATTCACGGCGGCGGGATGGACCTCCTGTTCCCGCACCATGAAAGCGAGATAGCGCAAAGCACCATTTGCAATCATGCCAACCCGGTCCGTTACTGGATGCACAACAATATGATCACCATTGGTGGCAGGAAGATGGGGAAGAGCTATAATAACCAGATCAGGCTGACGGAAATGTTCAGCGGCGACCATCCCATTCTCGAAAAAGCCTGGCATCCGATGGTGATCCGGTTCTTCATTCTGCAGACACAATACCGGAGTACGCTGGACTTCAGCAATGAGGCCCTGCTGGCGGCGGAGAAGGGGTTGAGGAGGTTATGGGAGGCTTATGAGAAGCTGGGAGTTCTGAGTCGGGAGTCGGGAGTCGGGAGTCAGGAGTCAGACGCAGAGCTTGATAAGAAGATTAAAAGTCTTATTGGCGAGTTGGATGAATTCATGAATGATGATTTTAACACGGCGAAAGTGCTGGCGAACCTGTTTGAGCTGGTGCCGGTCATCAATTCCATGAAAGATAAGACCATACCCGTTTCCGCTATTTCTCCGGCAACCTTTGCCTTGCTGCAAAAGCAAATGAAACTGTATGTGGAAGACATACTGGGACTGAAAAGCGTAACAGAAGCGGATAACGAAAAACTGAAGGGAGTAATGGATCTGCTGATCGATATGCGCAAAGAAGCAAAGGGTAAAAAAGATTTCGCTACTTCGGACAAGATCAGGAACCAGCTGGCACAATTAGGAATTGCCCTGAAGGACGAGAAGGACGGGGGGATGAGCTGGAATATTGAATAGGTAGTGGGGAGTGGCTAGTAGCTAGTAGGGAGTGGCTAGTGGCTAGTGGGGTATAGCTAATGGCTAATAGCTAGTGAGCAATAGGCAATAAACTACACGATAGTAACTTTTCGTTTTTCACTATTCACTATTCACCTATGCATTATGTTTCCCGCCTGTCCAAAGACACCAAACTGAAAAAGCTCATCAAAGAGCATGGTGTTTTCAAACTGCAGCAACAGAAAAACCTCTGCCTCTATCTCTGTTACTCCATCATGAGCCAGCAGTTGAGTACCAAAGTGGCGAAGGTCATCAAACAACGGTTTCTTGACCTGTATGGCGGAGAACCGACCCCCCAACAAATAGTGGATACTCCTTTTGCAAGCCTGCGGGGCATTGGTATGAGCAATGCCAAAGTAAGTTATGTGCAGAATGTGGCCCGCTTTGAAATGGAGAAAGGTATGGACCACAAAAAACTCAGCCGGATGGAAAATGAAAAGGTGATCGAATACCTTACGCAGATAAAAGGTGTAGGCCGCTGGACCACCGAGATGCTCCTGATGTTTGCCCTCTGCCGGGAAGATGTGTTTGCCCCGGATGATCTCGGCCTGCAGAACGCTGTGATTGGCCTCTATGATTTAAAACACCGGAAAAAGAAGACCATGCAGGCGGCCATCCTGAAAATAGCGGAGCAATGGGCGCCCTACCGCACTTATGCCTGTATGTACCTGTGGAGGTGGAAGGATAATCCGCCGGTGGGGAAGGAGAAAACGGTAAAATGATGAGCTGTCCCGCTGACGTAAAACCTCGCTCCTATGTTAGCTGCTTTGCTGGTGTCAAAGTACTGATGATTTATTTTTTTGAAGTAGCTTGTAGAAATTTCAATATAGCTTGTCCCATTTGATGTGGATGTGTCATCCAGTAATCATGCGTTCCTTCATCAAAATGGTATTGTTGAGCATTAGGTAAAGCACTTTTCAGTTCTTTATTTGTCAGTTGCAACATGGGTAAAGTTTGACCGCCTGATAATAGAAGCGTAGGCACATTAATATCTTTAAGATCTTTTTTCTTAAAATCCGGAAATGCCTGAGGAGAAAAAGCAATGGCATGCCATTCTGGAATATTTACGATAAACTGAGTTTTTACTTCGGGGGGTAATTGGTCTAATATGTCTGCACCAGCAAAATAAACCAATGTTTGTTTTAATACGGCTGTTGTGTCTTTAATTTCAAAAGCTTGTTTTACCGGCTTCCATAATTGACTTTTAAAATTGTCGTAAAGAATTTTGCCGCCAGATATATCAGGTAGCCAGCCAATAAGTGCCGGTTCAGAAAGTGTCAATGAGCGAACCAGCTCTGGATGTTTCTTTACAAAAAAAAGTGAAATAAGCCCTCCAAATGAGTGTCCAACCAAATGAACCGGACCTAATTTTAGTTGTGTTATGAATGCAGCTAAATCTTCTGCTTCTGTTTTTGCTGAAAACTTTTTTACTTCTTTTGTGTTCTGGTTAGGGAAATTAAATCTTCTGCTGTAAGTGATGATACGGTAACTTTTTGAAAATGTATCAATTTGTGCGTCCCATGTGCGGTAATCTTCTAAGCCGCCATGTACAAATACAATTGGTTCGCCACTGCCCTTATCTGTATAGTTAAATATTGCTTCATTAGCATTGACTTGTTTTAACTGGCTCAATACTGAAGTGGATAAGCCAATAAAAAATATCAACAAGAAATATTTTGATTTCATCATTAATTATTTTAAAGTTAACTTCCTTTTAGACGGCTTCGGTCGCATTGCAGCTAACGTCGGTGCTTTTTGCTGTGCCGGTATTCTGTGTTCCGTCAGCCGACAACTGAAGCCGATTGAAATACTGATGATGAAGTTAAGAACAAAAGCTAAATAGAATTACGTCTGACTGAACCGCTGCCGATAGCGAACAAAAAGATAAGGATTTATCCGTCTGCCAGCATAGTAGCAAACCCGATCCTATGTTTACATTTCAATAGATTTACTAAA
>JANNUI010000353.1:0-1653 GCA_031395125.1 Chitinophagaceae bacterium
GGCGGAAATAGGTCGTGAGGTGTTTCAACGCCGCGTTGGTGCCGAAGCTGACGGTGGTGACTTCGCCATCGCCGCCGTAGCCGAGGCGGGCGGGACCGGCGGCCCAGGTGGCGTCGTTGAAGAGGCGGCCGGTCCAGTTCGTGCCCTGGTTGGAGCCGTCATCCATGTAATTCCAAACGTCGCCGAACGAGATCAGCGCCGTGGCCAGCGGAGGCGCCAGCACGGTGATGTTCACCGGCGCGCTGGTGACGGAGCCGCCGGCGGAGTCGGTCACCACGGCGGTGAGAACGTGCGCCCCGCCCGGCGGATTGGGCCAGGCCAGGGTGAACGATGAATTGGTGGAGGCACCGATGAGAACGCCGTCGCTGTAATAATCCATCCGGGCCAGGCCAAGCGAGCCGCCGGCCACGGCTTGCGCCGCCAGTGTGCCACCAATGGGCGGCGCGAGGGTCGCGCCCTCGGCGGGCGAGACGAGCCAGCAGCCGCGGGCGCGGTTGGTCGAGGCCAGCGCGGTCAGGCTGAGATCGAAGCTGAGGTCCGAGGAATCGAGCGCGGACTGATGGACTTCCACGGCGAGGACGTTGGTGCCGTGTCGCAGCAGGGCGGGTTCGAGGCTGAAGCCCAGGAACGTCGCGCCGTCGTCAGTGGCACTCGCCGTGGCCAGCGTGGTGTAGGCAATCGCGCCGGCCGGCATGTTGTCGCGCAGCACTTCCGCGCCGTTCAGGTACACCACCGCGCCATCGTCGCGCTTGAGCTGGAGCGCGAGGCTGGTGATCGCGGCGGGGTCGTTCACGGTGAAAGCGTGCCGGAAATAGATTGTCGGGTAACGGTTGGCGGCGGGGCCGCCGTTGATCACAGTCGGCTCGCCGCCGTCGCCGAAGCCGAGTTCGGCGGGACCGCTGGGCCAGGCGGAATCATTGAACGAAAGCGCAGGCCATGTCGCCGCTGGCGCGCTGGCGGAGGCCATGTAGCGCCAGGTCGCGCCCGGCGGCACGAGCGTGAGCGCCACCGGCGGCGCGGCGGGCTGGGCGACGGTGATGGCGACCGGCGGCGAGGTGCGCCGGATGCCGCCACTGGTGACGGCGACGGCGGAGAGCGTGTGCGCGCCGAAGGAGGGGTTGACGAGAACGAAGTTGTAGGGCGCGGCGTTGTCCTCACCGAGCTTCACCGCGCCGTCGAAGAATTCGACGTTGGTGAACGATCCGACGGTGATCAGGGCGTTGGCGCTGAGCGTGAGATTGGTGGGCGCGGCGAAGACCGCGCCCGGCTCGGGACCGGTCAGGTAAACAAAATGGGTTTGGGTGACGTTCGTGTCCGCCGTGAGGCTCAGGTCAAAACTGATGTCGGAGCTGGAGAGATCGGACTGGTGGATCTCGACGGCGAAGACGTTTGTGCCCGTGCGAATGAGGCTGGCGTTGACGGCGGCGGAGACGTAGTTCTGCGAGTCCACGGAGGCGGTGGCGAACGTCGCGAAATTGACGGCGCCGGCGGGCATGTTGTTGCGGAAGATTTCCACGCCGTTGAGATGGACGATCGCGCCGTCGTCGCGCAGCACATTCACCGAAAGGTTGGAGTAGAGCGTGGGGTTGGCGACGGTGAACGCGCGCCGGAAATAAGTCGTGGTGTACTTGGCGCTGGCGTTCGGCCCGTAGC
>JANNUI010000400.1:0-27597 GCA_031395125.1 Chitinophagaceae bacterium
ATTTTGAAGTGATATTTCAACATTCACAACTGCCCTATTGCTGACTATGGCAGACCAGGCAAATACTCCACCCTGTACAATATGGACATTATCATACTTATTCAGCCACACATGCCGGTAAATGCCTGCCCCCTCGTAGAACCAACCCTCGTACTGGGATGCATCAGCCCTAACTACCAGCACATTGTCCTTGTCGAAATTGATATAATCGGTTATATCATAGCTTTCGCCCACATAACCACTTTTATTATTGCCGAGGTAAAAACCGTTCACCCAGATATTCGCATCCCTGAAGATCCCATCAAACTGGATTTGAAACCTGGAGCCTGAATCCTGTCGGGCGATGGTAAAATGCTTCCTGTACCAGCCAATACTTGTTTCGGGAAATAAGCCACCCACCGGTTTATACCCGTGGGCCATTACATCAAAATTGTCTTTATAAACAAACGGCAATTCGACTGCCCAGTCATGGGGCAGGTCCAGCTTCCGCCATTTGCTGTCATCCAACCTGGGGTCTATTGCTGTTCGTACGGCGGCGCCGGATTTAGAGAAAATATTGGCAATGGTATAATTGAAATCTTTCTCTGCATTAGCAGCATGGCCGAAATGAAATTTCCAATCGTTGTCAAAATTGATTTGCCGGCGTTGTGCAGCAACAGCAAAGGATAAAGTGAATAATATTGCCAACAAGAGACCTGTCCTTTTCATACAAGTAAGTTATTGAAGTAAGCAATATGTTTAAGCCGGTCACCTGGTTAAATAAGCTGAGCGTAGCCAGGAGTCCGGCAGATACTAAAATGAATATATATCTTTATTAACCCTATTCACGGTTTTAATTAAAATCAGAAAGCGGCTATCATTTTACCGATAGCCGCCTTTTGAATAATCTCTCTATGACTGTTAGTTTATAGTAACAGTCTGTGTATTTTCATTCAGAGTAATTGTATAGCTTCCGGTTACGCCAGGTGTATTAAAATTACCACCACCTTCCCACCTGATCTTTCGGGTATTAGGTAATCCGCTTGCTCCATTGTCTTCATAGTCAAAAGCCCCCCAGGCATTACCAGCCAAAAACTTAATTTCCCTGTTAGCAACGAGTGTAAGGGTTATTGCCCACACCCCGTTTCCACTGTAAATCATTTGCGGGCTTGCCCCCGGGTCCCAATCAGGAACACCCTGAATGCCATTACCAACCACTCTCATCTCTGTTCCGGGGCTAAATTCATATTTGATGTTGTCAACATCTCGACCATCCCAAATTGCCCTGTAACGGCCTGCTGATGTAATATTGGGGAAATTAGGCCCGTTTACACCCATTGTGCTGCCGCTTGCCCCTGAAGAGCCATAGCTTCTTGTTTCGGTAACAGTCATACTGCCATTATCCCACTGATCGTTATCAATCATTTTCCAGGCGTCAGTTGTAAAATTTGTAAGTCCTACAAACAAGTTCTTTGCCGGGGCACCTAAAGCATAAGTGGGAAATACATTTGGTGGATTCCAACCTGCGCCTGTTGCACCGCCAACAAATCCCATTCTCCCCGCCCTGATGTCATATTTCATATTTATCCTGTCTATTGAAATACGGTAAACCCCTGCTGTGGATACTGTAAAGTCTGCGCCATTTTGTACAAGATTTCCTCCGGTGCCGCCAAAGTTAATATCCCAACTACGGCCTTGTGTTACTTTAAACGCTGCTCCTGCCGGCAAGTTTATATAGATATAATATAACCTGTTGAATGCTCCAGGTCGTAAATCCCTGATTAATTCAGGTGCTGTGCCAGGATCCCAGTCATTACCATTGCCGGTAGCTCCCTGGTATCCGCCTGGCAAATAAAACCGAAGAATCGGTAAATAGCTCTGTATTGTTACAAAAACTACGTTAGAATAAGAAACAGCGCCTTGAGCAGTAGTAGCCTTTATTCTGTATTCTACTCTCCCCAAATTTCCTCCGGGAATACCAGAATTTAAAGCCGTCTCATTCATTTCTCCCTGGTTCAGTGGTTTTGTATACAGGTTAGTACCAACCTGTATTTCCAATGGCGCTACAAAATTTTTGGTTGCAGAATCATATTGTATCACATAGTTTACGTTTCCGGTATAGCCATTAAAAGAACGGCTCCAGTTAAATGTATTTGATAAAACAGTTGAAGTAGCCAGCGCACAGGTAACAGAGGTATTTGTAGTCGTTAATACAGAAGGGTCGTTATAGGGTGTCACACTTATTTTTACTGTATTTGAAAGATACCTTTCATTGTTATTGCCATAGGAAGAAGTAACCCTCACATCCAGGTTATAAGGCACCCCCAGTGAAAATCCGTAATTAAGCAATATGGCATTCAGTTCTTTACCTGTGAGTGTTGTGGAGAGGCTGCCGGTTACAATTTTAGTTGACTCTTTCGTAAAATTTCTGCCTGATGAATCTATTTCAAGGATGAATTTATACAAGCTGGTATCCTGTGCGTATTTAGGGTTTGTCCATGAAAAGGCAATAACACTTGTTATGGAGTCTGCCGGGGTTGGTGTTACAGCAGTTTTAGATGCTGTAAGCGTAACAGCAGTGCCATTATCATAATGCGGAAGGTCTGCCACTTTTTTACATGCTGCAATTACAAATATCACTGCAACAGCCGGCGTCAGAAGTTTATAAATATTTTTCATTTTATATTTTTTAATTCTTCAATTTATAGCTTTGTCATTGTGTATTTACCTGTTTTAAAACTGACATAAATCCTGTAATTGCCGGATAATGCCGGAGATTTAAAGTCGTTCCCATTAGGCATAAAATCATCCCCATTTACATTATTTGCTAAACCGGCGCCGGTATATCCATACTTATTTGACCAGTTCCCATACACAGGGACAAATAAGAACCCCTGATCAGGATTAATTGCCAAACTTGTTATTTGAAATTCAGAACTTGATATCTTCGTAAATTTCTGGCTCAACAATTCAGGATCGCCGCCACCCATCCAATTTCCAGGCGTAGCTGCGCCGGTTATATACAAATTTGCCGGTACAGGATACACAACATCCAGATAGGGTGTAATCACAATCTTTACAACATTGGAATAAAGAGGAACGCTGCCGTTAGCAAGGCTGGATTTTACCCTTATCTCCATATTATGAGCCATGTTCTCTACCAGGTCCATTGCAAGAATTGCAGTATTTAATTCACCTACCGTAAATGAAACATCAAGATCTTCAGAAATTGTTTTTTCATATTTCTTAGGATTGGTAAAGCTGGCGCCAGTAGTGTCAAATTGTAATGTATAAGTAACGTCCTGTGAGCTTATCCCGGTGGTAAACTTATAATCAGGATTCGTCCAGTTAAATTTTATAGCAAAATTGTTTTTATTGGCAATAATCAGCACCATTGCTGATGTGGAAGATGCCGTAAGTGCCGGAGCAGTGCCTCCTTCATAAAAGATCTTGTTTTCGTCTTTTTCACAAGACAAAAATGTACCTGCCAGGAAGAGAGATCCAAACAGTAGTTTCAAAATATTTTTCATAATCAGGCAATTTTATAATTAAGATTAATAACCGGGGTTTTGAGTCAGGTTGGGGTTAGCTGTTCTGTTAGCCGCAGGTATTGGGAAAATATTATACTTACTGTCAACAGATGTTCCTGATGCCACACCACCTTTCCAGGGCCATAAATAGCTACCAGTCGTCAGCAATCCATAGCGGATAAGGTCTGTGCGGCGATGTCCTTCCCAATACAATTCCCTTCCTCTTTCGTCCAAAACGAACTGCAATGTCAGTTGGCCTGCAGAAATATTACCACTGGTATTGCCATAAGCTCTTGTTCTCATGAGGTTGACATAATTTAATGCGGTTGTTGCATCTCCGCCTGATCCGCCACGCAATACTGCTTCTGCATATATTAAATACATTTCAGATAAGCGAAATACCGGGAAGTCAACATCTGAAAAAGTTCTGGTCGCATCGGATACCGGGCCTCCGTCCGAGCGGACGTTTTTATATTTATTCACATGCAGTCCATTACTGAAATTGCTTATATCGCTAATATTAATCTGAGAGGCGCCTGTTCCAAAACTGGAAGTGGTAAACATGGCCCTTTTATCAGTAGCACCACTTAAATCCGGAAATAAATTAGCCAATCCTTGTGTGGCACGGTACCCATACCAGCCTCCAGCCACACCAAAGTCATCATGATCATCGCCTGAAGCGGCATGAACAAAGAATGTGGTGTTTCCGTAGGCTTGTGTGCGAAGACCGTCACAGTTAATGGCAAACATAAATTCATCCTTTCTTTTCTCGTTATCCGCCATAAACAGCTGTGCGTAGTTGGTATGCAGTGAATAACCCGCAGCTATTACTTTTTTGGCATAAGTGATAGCTTCCGTATTTTTCTCGGTTCCAATATATGTTTTGGCATTCAGGTAAAGACGTGCAAGCAGCGCCCAGGCAGCGCCCTGATCAACTCTTCCGTATTCAATTGTTTTTGCGGTTGCCAGTTCCGTGTCAATAGCCTTTAGTTCACTCTCAATATATGCAAATAACTCAGACCTGCTTTTTTCTCCGGGCAAATCAGTTCCTATCAGGTTCGTTTCATCAATAAAAGTTGACTTACCAAACAAGTCCAGCATCACCCAATAATTAAAAGCACGCAGGAACCGGACTTCAGCCCTGGACTTCTTAATATCATCTGCATCATTTCCGGATATTTGCCTTTCTCCCAGTTTACCATCAGTTGATTCCCTCAGATATTCATTTATTAAAGTAATATTATAAATAGGTCTTGCATAAATACCTTTCAAAAAGGGATCGGCGCTTGTCCAATTCAAATTGTGAAAGTCCTTAATAGTTTGGTCATTCCAGGCACAAACCGCCTCATCGGTTGGTAGTTCCTGGCAATTGAATAACATCCTGATAAAGGCCACTTGTGAACCCTCATCCAGCCCCCCGGCAATATCTGGTTGTCCAGATGGACCCTGATTACCAGTAATAGACAACCCTCCATATATTTTTGCCAATACACTTTTATAGCCTGCTGCTGTTGAAAATGTTTTTTCAGGGGTTAGATCATTTACAGGAAATAAATCCAGCTTTTTTGCACAGGATGTTACACATACCGTAACAAATGCAAGCAGTACTATTTTTATTGTTTTGCTTTTCATATAACTTTATCGTTTAAATAAATTAAAAATCAATATTGGCACCCAATGAATATACCCTTGGGCGGGGATAGATAGTATTGTCAACGCCACAACTACATGCATTTTCCGGATCTAACCCACTGTATTTATTAATCACAAAAACGTTTTGTATGCTGGCAGTAATACGTAAAGTTGCTTTATTGTTCCAAACCTTGCCAAAATTGTAGCCAAGATTGATATTATCCAGACGGAAATAGGATGCGTTCTCAATGTAATAATCAGACAGGTATCGATTGTTTGAAAAACCGGTTTCCCTGTAACTTGCCGACGCATTCTGTAAAAAAATTTGTGGGTCTTTGATGTTACGTATTGACCCCCTGCCAGAAGCAAAATTGTTATACAAATAATTTCCGAAGGCTCCATGACCTGCAAGACCCAGGCTGAATTTTTTATAGGAAACCTGTGTATTGATGCCCAGCAGCACATCAGGAGAAGGGTTTTTGTAAAGATACCGGTCAGCATCATCCAAGCTACCATCTCTGTTGAGATCTTCATATAAACCATCAATAGGCTTGTTGGTGGTATTATCATATACCTGTTTGAAAACAAAATATGTATATGGGGCATAGCCTATCGCAAATTTTCCAATATTATTACCCGTACCCCCACTGATACCGCTTACATCAATACCTTTAAAATTAGGGTCGGGCTGTTTTAGCAGGTTAGTAATCTCTGTTTTATTATAAGTATAATTGAACCCAAAATCCCATACAATATCTTTTGTTTTTACCGGGGTAGTATTGATTGTAATTTCTACGCCTTTGTTCTCCATATTACCAACATTGGTCAGCAACGTAATATCGAAATTAGAACCAGGAGCAACTGGAATTACACTCAATAAATCTTTTGTTTTTTTCAAGTACACATCTACCGACCCGGAAATCCGGTTATTTAAAAATCCAAAATCCAACCCGATATTTGAAGTAGTCGTTGTCTCCCATTTGATTTTGGAGTCATAAGCTGCCGGACGGAGGAAACTATAAAAAGTATTCCCAAATTGGTATTGGGCTGTATTAGTGCTCTGAGCATACCTGGGCAGGTAGGGATAATAAGAAATTCCATCCTGCTGACCGGTAATACCCCAACCTAACCTCAATTTTAACTCAGACAATACATTTTTGTTGGCGAAGAATTCATCTTTTAGTTTCCAGGCTGCAGCTACTGCCGGGAAATATCCAACCCTTGTATCAGGGGAAAATTTTGAACTTGCATCACGGCGAATAGAAGCAGTAAGTAAATAGTTATTAAACAGCGTCAGGTTAACCCTTCCAATATACGACTCAAGCCGGTATTGGGGTTTATCTGTCAGAAATGTCGGCTCTGTGCCTTCTATAGTGTCTTTTTTGGCTGGTTTGTTTGGATCGGCAAAAGGCCTGTAGCTTAGAGAAGGGAAGTTAAATACATTAGTATAAAAATCCTGGTAGCTATGGCCAGCTAATACATCTACTTTGCCTTTGATGCTTTTTAAATCTTTGGTATAAAATAAGAAAACATCAGCCAGATAGTTCTTCTTTTTTTGTTCATAATGCGTTCTTCTGCCGCCTGTATTGTTATTGGTAACGGAGATCGAATCAATATTATCATCGCCGCTTCCGCTTGCGTTATCCAAACCCAGGTTCAGCATCACATGCAGGTCCGGGAAGAAATGCAGCTTATAATCAAATTGAACACTTCCGATTATACGGTTAACATCAGACTTATTGTCCCTGAACTTTAATAAAGAGAGGGGATTGGGTTGGGAAGATCCGCCATTGGTTCCAATCGGAGCTCCGTTTGCCTGCAACCACTCAAAATATCCACCATATTTATTGCTGGCGTTAATGGGTTGTGTGGGGTCAAAACCAGCAGCAGCTCCTACTGCTCCTTCATTGGCAAACTGATTAGCAGTGTGGCTGTACTTTAAAGCCAGGTTTACAGATAAATGATCCTTAAAAAACTTAGGTGACAAATTAAGAGAAGACGAAAAACGATTGAATTCGTTTGTTTTCAATATCCCGTTCTGGTTGTAATAACCAAGTGATACGCGGAAAGGCAGCTTATCCATCAAAGACCCGCTGGCACTGATAGAATTATCAAACCCAACAGCACTTTGATAAATTTCTTTTTGCCAGTCGGTATTCGCCGAACCCAATAAATTTTTATAGGAGTTATTCCCGGTAGCATCGGCATCGGCAGTTACAATACTTCTTATTTCATCGCCTGAAAGCACTTTTACATATTCTGTTACCTGGCCCATTGAAACCATGGCATTGTAATTAAATTTCACTTTGCCCCTGTTTCCCTTTTTAGTCGTAATGATAAGTACGCCATTAGAAGCTCTTGAACCATATAATGCGGTAGCCGATGCGTCTTTCAATACACTAATTGATTCAATATCATTGGGGTTAATAGTGTTTAACAGGTTACCTGATCCGGCAATCCCATTGCTTTCAACCGGCACGCCATCAATAACAATTAAAGGATCGTTACTTGCATTTAATGAGGCGCCTCCACGAATACGTATTCTGCTTCCACCACCTGCGGAACCACCACCCGATGTGATCTGTAAACCCGCTACCTTACCTTGTAACAGTTGTTCAGAGGAAGCAATATTGCCTTTTTGAAAATCTTTGGCAGATATCGAAGTTACTGCACCTGTCAAATCTCCTCTTCTCCGGGTTCCATAGCTAACTACCACCACTTCACCGAGTGAAGCATTAGTGACCACCAGCGATATTTCCACAGAAGATTTTCCTTCAATCGAAATCTCCTGACTTGTAAATCCAACGGATGTGATCACCAGAACGGTAACCGCATTGTCCACAGTAAGGCTGAATGCACCGTTGGCATCCGTCTGGGTACCGGAGCCACTGCCTTTGGCAGTTACGCTGGCACCGCTGAGTGCTGAACCATCTTTTGAATCCGTCACCTTCCCGGTGACCACTTTGTTTTGCGCGAAAGAAACTTGCGCTACGAATGCCAGTATTAAAACACCGGCTGCCTTAATAAACTTTTGGGGGAGCATAAGCAATCATTATTATTTTTTTGCAATCAGTTTTATAACACATATCATGTATCAGAGACACAACTGAATGTGTATTAAACACACAATATTAACACAATTTTAAAACTGCCAAAAATTATTTTTGATTTACACCGAAAAGTAGATGATATAAATCAATAAAAGCAACCTGGTTTAACTATCTGATTATAAATGAAGTAAAAAAATAAACAGAAGATAATCAAGCCGTTAGGTTTATGGCCTGGGATGGTTTCCGGCGGGCAACTTTTTTTCTGTGCTCTGGCTTCAGCCGGTAGAGCTTCCCGGGCCGGTGTGGCACATCGTCTTCCATTTCATCTATATCCTGCAACCAGTCTTTAAGCGACATTTTTTTCCTGAAATTCCTGCGGTCCAGTTCTACGCCCAAGACCGCCTCATAAAGTTCCTGTAACTGGCGGAGCGAAAACTTCTCGGGCAACAGGTTAAACACCACCGGGTTTTCCATCACCTGCTGTTGCAGGCGGCTGAGGCAGGTGTCTAAAATGAGTTTATGGTCAAATGCCATTTTCCTCATCTCATTCACCCGGTGCCAGTTCAGTTCATTATGGCTGAGCTTTAATTTGTGATGATTAATATCTATTAAAGAATAATAAGCAATAGTGATGACCCGCCCGGAGGGGTGCCGGTCAATACTGCCAAATGCCTGCACCTGTTCCAGGTAAACATCGTCCAACCCTGTCCTGTCCTTTAGGATCCTGTAAGATGCTGCTTCCAGGTCTTCATCGGGCTTTACCAGGTCACCGAGGAGTGAATACAGGTCGGAAAACTCTTCCAGGTCTGATTTGATCAGCAGTACTTTCAATTCCTTCTCATCATATCCGAAAATGACACAATCAACCGACACGGCCGTATTGAAATAATCAAGATGGCTTATTTTTTCTATTTCTGCTGTCTTCAGTTGCACATTCGTTCCCATGTTCAAGGTGGCTTTAAGAAATTATTGAATCAGCAATTTTGCTCCGGTGGTCTGGTCTCCCGATTGTATTTTCAGCAAATAGCTTCCGGCCGGGAAATTATCAATTTTACCGGCAACAGGAATACGGTGGGTGCCTTTTGCCAGGCTTCCTGAAAAAATAGTACCGACAAATTGTCCCGCTGTATTAAAAATATCCATTTGCGTTTTACCTGTTTTGGGTATGTAAACTTCAACCAATGAATTTCCGGAAACAGGATTGGGGAATACGCTTGCGTTCAGCTGACCGGCATTGAGTCCGGATCCGCCGGTTGAGGTTACCACCGCATTCACCAGGTTCCTGTTCAGGTATACATGTACTTCCCCCGGTTGCAGGCTGATGTTTTGTGCGCCGCCTGTTGCAGAAAAAGTGCTTCCATTCAAATAATCATACCAGGTGCCTGCCGCCGGAAAAGTAAAGGCCCCTGTTTGTGCTACCACATCAAAGTTGCCCACAACGCAAAGCATGGAGGAGTCGGCAGCGCTTCGTATCGTTATGCTTTTAAACGCCCCGGCGAGATTGCGGTTGAGGTTGATATTATTGGCAATAAATACATCCTTGTACCAGGGATGGAAGCGGAGTTTGTTCATGGCAGAGAAGATATCGTATAATCTCTTCCGCTGAATAGTTGCCGGATAGTCCCAGCGGATCGGTTTTTTATCCAGCCGGCAATTATTGTTGATCGTTCCGTCCTCGCAACGATTGATGGAAAAGTCGTACCCGAGCTCGCCAAACTGCCAGATCATTTTCGGGCCGGGGGCCGAGAGGAAGAACGCTGCGCAAAGTTCAATCCTTTTTAGTGCTGTATTCAGGTCCCTCACATTATGCGATGGGTTAGAGGTGTTGCCGAACTGCAGGTTCCTGTACATCATCCTTTCTTCATCATGGCTTTCCATATAACCGACCACATGTGGTTTGCTCCATCCCCTTACCGTGTGCAGGTACCACTCAAAATTGGAAGTGGGTACCCATCCCATGGAGGCTTCTGAAAAATTATAATTGCTGTTGCCCCAGAGCATCATCCCGTAATCAGATAATTCAATTTCTTCGTTATTCGCTGCAAAATGCTCAAGGATACAGTAAGTTCCGGGAGATTTTAACTGCATGGTATCATAATATCTTTTCCAGATGGCCACCCTGTCTGCATGGTATTCGGCAAAACAGCTTTCATTGCTTGGACTACCGCCGCATTGGGCATTTTGGGTAAAGCCCTTGGACAGGTCCCAGCGGAAGCCATCCAGCTTATATTCCTGTAACCAATGTTCAATCACCCGGCTGGTAAAATATCTTGTGTTCAGGCTTTCATGATTAAAATCGTTGAAAACATTGTAAGGATGGGTGGCTGTCACATTCAGCCAGGGGTTATTGGCTGCCGGCTGGTTGGTGGAGGCATTCCAGTACAAAGCAGCAAATGGATTCAACCCGGTAGTATGGTTCAGCGCAATGTCCATGAGAACCGCTATTCCTTTACTATGGCAGGAGTCTACAAACTCTTTAAGTGAATTTTTGGGGCCATAATATTTATCAGGTGCCAGGAAATAATCAGGATTGTAACCCCAGCTTTCGTTGCCTTCAAATTCATTGAATGGCATGATCTCAATCGCATTCACTCCCATTGTTTTCAGGTAACTCAGCGTATCCCGCAGTGTTTTCCAGTCATGGGCTGTAATAAAATCCCTCAACAGCATTTCGTAAATGACCAGGTTTCTTTTGTCCGGTCTTGCAAAACTGTTCACCGCCCAGTTATAAGCCGGGGCATTGGTTTGCAACAAGCTTACGATGCCGGTTGTTTGCCCGGTGGGATAGGGTCGCAGCGCGGGGTAAGTAGCAGCGGGGATAGTGCCATCATTAAACGGATCCAATATTTTTTCCGCATAGGGTTCTCCCACTTTCAGTGTTCCGTCCACCAGGTATTGAAAAGCATACTCTGTTCCGGGGGTGAGACCTGTGATACGCAGCCACCAGTTATTGCCATCCGGGGTTTTATTCATTACGTAGGCCGTTTGTTCCTGCCAGTTGCTGCCGGCAAATTCGCCAATAATGGACACCCTGTTTTTTCCCGGAGCATATAATACCAGTACAACCGAAGTATTGCCTGCTTCATAATTGATGCCATCCCTTACCCCGGCAGGCAGTGGCAGCACATTGGGTGCACTGGCCACAAAAAAACGCAGCGTATCTGTACGGGTAGTTCCCGTCAATGTTGCTTCGGCTATTATAGTTTGCTGACCTGCTGTTGAAAGTGTTGGGATAGCAGAAATAGTGGATACATTATTGCTGTTCTGTATTATTGTACCATTCAGGTAAAGTTTCATATTCTCGGCTGTATTGTTCGCAATAGCCGTCAGATTAATGTTATCACCCACCTGTTTGTTTATTGGCTCCGGAATGGGTGTATGGGTTGGCTGAAACGGAGGAACGCTGAAGCGGACTGCAATCGTGTTGCTATAAACAGGGATATACATATCGCTGCCATCCATATTGCGCTGCACGGTTGTACCGCTTCCGTTACGGAAGAGGATAGCAATTTTTTTTATCCCTACACCGGGAGTGACCCCAAAGAAATTCCTGATCCCCCCGGTGATCGAGTAGGTCCATTTATTACTGCCGATATAAGCAGCCTGCGCCAGCGAAGGAGTAGTGGCCCACTGAAATTTTACATAATGCCAGTTGCTGGGGCTGGTACTGGAATCCGTAATGAGACCGATATGTACATATACATCGGAAGTAGGACTATAGTTGAACAAACCCTGGTTGCCTTTGCCGGCATCCATAGTTATTACGATATTATCGTTGTCTTTGGCAAAATCCGGAGTCCAGGTTAGTAACTGCGACCGGCTGCTTATGGATATAAATACCAGGGCGACCAAATGAAATAAACTCTTTCTCATAGCAAGCTTTTTGCAACTTCAAAATCGTTAATAAAAAACAGACAGGGAACGATCTGTTTGAGCAAAACCTTTCCGAAGATATAAAATATGTACTTATGACACATTAAAAAAATTTATCCGGGGTATGGCTCCCGCTACATTCTTGCCTGCGGGTCTTAACTTTACGAACCAAGCAATTTTATGTATTCCAGCCAGCAAACAAAAGAATTACAGAAGATTACGGCCGAACTCCTTAAAAAATCAACGGCCCTGAACGCCCAGGCCCTTGAAAAGCTGAGGGGGGTGCTCCGTTTTCATGAACACCGCTATTATGTGATGAACGACCCCCTGATCTCGGATTATGAATATGACCAGCTGTATAAGGCATTGGAGAGAATAGAGAACGAAAACCCCAAACTTGTAACGGCCGACTCCCCCACCCAGCGGGTAGCGAAGGGTCTCACGAAAGATTTTCCAACCGTACAGCATTTAGTGCCGATGCTTTCACTGGATAATTCCTATAGCGCTGACGACCTGCTGGATTTTGACCGCAAAGCAAGGGAACTCACCGGGCTGGGTAAGATAGAATATTGTGTGGAGCCCAAGTTTGACGGCGGAAGCATTTCTCTAATTTATGAGAATGACCTGCTGGTTCGTGGGGCCACCCGTGGCGATGGCGTGGAAGGGGATGAAGTGACCACCAACATCAAACAGATACGCAGCATCCCCCTTTCTGCAAAATTCTCCGGGTATGGATTGCAGCAGGTAGAGATCAGGGGAGAAGTGCTTATCAATAAAAGCAATTTCAAAAAATACAATGAGAAAATAATGGAAGAAGGCCTGCCGCCATTGGCCAATCCCCGGAATGCGGCAGCGGGAACGCTTCGCATAAAAGACTCCTCGGAAGTGGCGAAAAGGAATCTTGAGGCCTTTGTATATCATGTCAGTTATTTTTCAATGAACAAAGGCAAGAAGATCCCTGCTGCACTCACTAACCATTCTGCATCATTGGAAATGCTCTGGGAGCTGGGTTTCCGCAGCCCTGAAAAAGAAAAAAGATTATTTAAGGGAATTGAAGGAGTCATAAAATACTGCAACGATTTTGAAGTAAAACGGGACAACCTGCCTTATGAAATTGACGGGATGGTGATCAAAGTGAATGATATTGCCCTGCAGGATAAGCTGGGTATGACATCGCACCATCCCCGTTGGGCCATTTCCTACAAGTTCAAAGCAAGGCAGGGCACCAGCAGGTTACTGAAAGAGGAGTTCCAGGTTGGAAGAACGGGTGCCGTAACGCCGGTAGCCAAACTGGAACCGGTGGGGGTGGGCGGTGTTACCGTCAGCAGCATTTCCATACACAACGAAGATTATATCAAAGAAAAGGATCTTCGGATCGGGGATGCGGTACTGATCGAACGGGCGGGGGATGTGATACCTCAAATTGTAAAGTCGTTGCCCGATGTGCGGACCGGGAAAGAAAAGAAGATCGTTTTTCCTAAAACCTGCCCGGTTTGCAGCAGCAAACTTTTTAAAGAAGAAGAGGAGGCTGTCTGGCGCTGCATCAATATTGACTGCCCGGCACAGGTGGTGGAACGCATCATCCATTATGTGAGCAAAGATGCGATGGACATCCGTGGTTTTGGTGATGCCAATGTCCGCAAATTCTATGAGATGAAATTGCTGAAAGATATTCCCGGTGTTTACACACTTGATTTTGGAAAGATCGGAACAATGGAAGGGTTTGGACAGAAGTCAATTGACAATTTGCAATCGGCAATAAACAATTCGAAGAAACAACCGCTTCACCGAATCATCTACGCACTGGGTATCCGTTTTGTGGGAGAAACCACCGCCAAAACGCTGGCGCAGGCCGTCAATCACCTGCTTGATTTTAAGAAATTCTCCCTGGAGGATCTGCAAAACCTCGAAGATGTGGGACCGAAAGTGGGAGGAAGCATCCATCATTTCTTCAGCAATAAAAGCAATATTGAAATGCTTGAACAACTGGAAAAGATTGGACTACAGTTCAGGAATGAAAAAAAACAACTGGCCACCGGTGGTAATCTTTCGGGCCAGACTTTTTTATTCACCGGGACCCTGCCCACCTTAAAAAGAAGCGATGCAGAAGCAATGGTTGAGAAGAACGGCGGCCAGATCGTAAGTGGTGTAAGTGCCAAACTGAATTACCTGGTAGTTGGGGATGATGCGGGCAGCAAATTAGAGAAAGCAAAGAAAATCAACACTGTAAAGATCATTTCCGAAGCAGATTTCTTAAAGATGACCGGCAAAAAATAATATTGCCGTTGCCTGCAAAGTTTTCTACCTTAGAGGGATTCCACCAATTGCTCCGATAACCACCGTTGTACCCCGTTATTGATGGCATCCTGCCCCTGATTATCCCGAAGGGATTCTCCAAAGGAGTTCTTTGGACCTTCGGAAAAATTGTGTAGTATGATCAGGAAATTTACCGGCGAATCATGGAAGCCATTAATTTTTTCCGGATGGAAACAATTACGCTACCGGTATGCTGTATCTTCCCTTGGCCGCTTAGCCAGTTACAAAAAAGATGTGCTGGCTGACGGGAAACTGCTCAGCGGATCTCTTACCACCGGCTACCGTACATTGAACCTGCACCGCCCGGATGATAAAGGCACTTTATACATCCACCGGGAAATGGCGAAACTTTTTTTGAAAAGACCCGCCGCCCGGCATAAATATGTGATTCACCTCAATCACAATAAGCTTGACAATAATATCAGGAACCTGAGATGGGCCACACTGGAGCAGATGATCCGCCACCAGCAGCGTAGTCCTGCCAAAATAGCCTATAAAGAAAAACAAGCCAACCGTACGGAAGGATTAAAGCTCACAGCAGTCCAGGTTAAAAAAATAAAAAGCATTCTTAAGAACAAAAACCGCAATATCACCATCCGGCAATTAGCAGACAACTATAGGGTAAGCGAGATGACCATGTACCGCATCAAAAGCGGGGAGAACTGGGGAAGAATATAATGAGTCAATAGTCTGTAGTCGATAGTCTTTAGTCGTGCACTTAACACGGAGCCGTCTTACCTTAGCGGAAAACTCCCCTATGCTACAGGCTTCTACTATTAAATTCCTGAAAGACCTGAAGAAGAACAATAACAAACCCTGGTTTGTTAAGAACCGTAAAGAGTATGAAACTGCCAAAGCAGATTTTGCAGGGTTTATTCAAAAAGTTATTGACCTCCATGGAAAAAAAGACACAGGCATCAGGAACCTGCTGGCAAAGGATTGTATGTTCCGTATCAACCGGGATATCCGTTTCGCCAAAGACAAATCGCCTTACAAAACCAATTTTGGCGCCAGTATTAACAAAGGGGGAAGAAAAGCGATGAACACTGCCGGTTATTATTTTCATTTTGAACCGGGAGGAAGTTTTACCGGTGGCGGGATTTACATGCCTGTGCCGGATGAATTGAAAAAAGTAAGACAGGAGATTGATTACAATTTTGCCAATTTCAAAAAGATCATCGGTTCAAAAAAATTCAGGTCGGTGTATGGTGACCTGGATAAAAGTGCTGAATTTTTATTACGCCGTGTACCAAAAGGATATGAACCGGATAACCCGGCTGCGGGATACCTGCGCCTGAAAAGTTATATTTCTATGATCAAAGTTCCGGACACCGGGCTTTCTTCAAAACAGTTGGTGAAAAAAACGGTAACTGCTTTCGAAGCATTACAGCCATTAATTGAATTTATTAATGAATCAATGAAATAATACATGAAAAGAATATTCTTTTTCCTGACCGTATCAGCAACCAGCCTACTGCTTAATGCCCAGCGTTTTTCTATCCACCTGCCGGATACACTCAGCAAAAAACCTTTGGAAGGAAGGTTGTTGCTGATCTTTTCAAAAAATCATTCCGGCGAACCCCGCTTCCAGATTGCTGACGGACCCCATACACAGCAGATCTTTGGTATGGATATAGAAAACTGGCTGCCCGGAACTACAAAAAACATTTCAGCTTCTGCTTTTGGTTACCCCGTTGAAAGTATGGCCAATCTGCATGCAGATGAATATACCGTGCAGGTATTGCTGCATATTTATGAGACTTTTCACCGAAAAGACGGGCATATTGTTAAGTTACCAATGGACCGGGGTGAAGGTCAGCACTGGAACCTGGCCCCGGGTAATTTCTATTCCATGCCGGTGAAAATAAAATTCAATCCCCGTACAAAAATTCTGCAAACCCTTCATCTTACCGAAACCATTCCCCCTGTAAAAGAACCGGGTGACAGCAAATACATTAAACATATAAAAATTCAGAGCAAACTGCTTACAGAATTTTGGGGAAGGCCTGTATATCTCGGCGCTCATGTGTTATTACCCGAAGGATGGGACACACATCCGGATGTAAAATATCCCTTAGCCATTTTTCATGGTCACTTCCCGGCTGACTTTGGCAACTGGAGAACTACAGTACCGGATGAAACCCTGAAACCTGATACCGTTGCAAGGTTTAACCTGACCGGGTATAATAAAATTGTACAGCAGGAAGCTTATGATTTTTACAAGTTATGGACGGGTCCCGGGTTCCCAAGGGTGATTGCCATAGAAATACAGCATGCCAATCCTTATTACGATGATTCGTATGCAGTGAACTCTGCCAATCTTGGCCCATATGGTGATGCGATCACTTATGAACTGATTCCGGAAATTGAAAAACGTTTCCGTGGCATCGGCCAGGGTTGGGCAAGATTTATGTATGGCGGCAGCACCGGTGGATGGGAAGTTCTGGCGGCCCAGACATTTTATCCTGATGAGTACAATGGTTGCTATTCGGCCTGTCCCGATCCGATTGACTTTAATCATTATGGAACCGTCAATATTTATAAAGATAAAAATGCTTATTACCAGGAAGGTCCTTTCAGAAAAACATTACGTCCCGGTCACCGGAATTACCTGGGACATGTAAGTGCGATGGTCAGGGATATGAATTACCGTGAACTAACAATCGGGACAAAAAGCAGAAGCGGTGATCAGTGGGATATCTGGGAAGCTGTATATTCCCCGGTTGGTAAAGATGGTTACCCGGAAAGAATTTTTGATAAATACACCGGTGAGATCAATAAAAAAGTGGCAGCATACTGGAAAGAGAATTATGATCTTGTTCATATCATTAAAAGAGACTGGTCGAAAATTGGTAATAAACTGGCGGGCAAGATCCATATCTATGTGGGTGATATGGATAATTATTACCTGAACAATGCGGTGTACACGGCGGAGGATATGATCAAAAAATTAGAAAATCCTGAATGCAATTGCGAAGTGGATTATGGTGACCGGGCCGAGCATTGCTGGAACGGCGACCATACCCAACCGAATTATATCAGCCGGCTTCGTTATCACCGGATGTTTATTCCAAAATGGGCGGAAGAGGTGAAAAAAAGAGCTCCTGTAAATGCCGATTTAAAATCCTGGTTATATTAGGGTGTTGCCTCTATAGCGACAAAGGTCATAGCAACCCTTTTTGAACAAGATACTCGGCTATCTGCACTGCATTAGTTGCTGCACCTTTTCTCAGGTTATCACTTACAACCCACATATTAAGTGTCTTTGGCTGTGACTCATCTCTTCTTAGTCTTCCTACAAACACTTCGTCCTTTTCATAGGCATCCACCGGCATGGGGTATTGCTGGTTTGCCGGATCATCCACGACGATAATCCCCGGCGCTGATTGCAGGACTGCTCTCAGTTCTGCCAGGTCAAATTCTTTTTTAAACTCCACATTCACTGCTTCACTATGTCCTCCCATCACCGGTACACGGACCGTGGTGGCCGTAACCCGGATGGAGTCATCCCGCATGATCTTGCAGGTCTCTTTTACCATTTTCATTTCTTCTTTGGTGTAACCGTTGTCCAGGAACACATCGATCTGCGGGATGACATTGAGATCGATCCGGTACCTGTAAGCCATCGGGTGATCAGCCGTTTCGCCTTTTACTTCATTGATCCTTTCACCCTGCAGCTGCTCTACCGCCTTTACTCCTGTACCCGTTACACTCTGGTAAGTACTTACCACTATTCTTTTGATGCCGTATTTCTTATGAAGGGGGTTCAGCGCCACCACCATTTGTATGGTGGAGCAGTTGGGGTTGGCAATGATCTTATCCTTTGCTGTCAGCACATCGGCATTGATCTCCGGCACCACCAGCGGTTTTGAGGGATCCATTCTCCATGCGGAAGAATTATCGATCACAGTGATCCCTGCTGCTGCAAATTTTGGCGCCCACTCCAGTGATGTGCCTCCGCCGGCAGAGAAAATAGCCACGGCCGGTTTGGCCGCAATGGCACCGGTCATGCTTACCACTTTATATCTTTCCCCTTTAAAAACTATTTCTTTCCCTTCTGATCTTTCAGAAGCAACCGGAATTAATTCCGTAACAGGAAAATTTCTTTCCGCTAATACCTGGAGCATTTTGGAACCTACCAGCCCTGTAGCGCCAACCACTGCAACTTTCATTATTGTTTTTTTTAAATGAATAATCAAACACCAACAAGATTGCCTTACTCCCCTTTAGGTCCGCCCGGACGATCCGGTCGGACGGGGGATGGGGGTACAAAAAAGCCTTCCGTTTTGGAAGGCCTGCTAAACTTTTATGCTGATACATACAGTATGCTGCAAACCTTCCGTCAGAAGAGTTTCTTATTGCGTTTTGTACTGTGTGCGCCGAAGCTCATTTTACCGGGCAAAGGCGTATGTTTCACTATTATCATCGGGCAAAAATAGGCGGGAAGAAGCTTTGACCCAAATAATCAGCAGAAATTTTATACCTGCTATTCCTATTACAACCGTTTGCTTTAACTTGTAATAATGAAAATGGCCCTGCTGCTGATACTTTTATTCCCCGCATACCTGTCTGCACAAAACAGGTATGACGTGGTGATCGATGAAATAATGGCCGATCCCACCCCGCAGACCGGTCTGCCCAACAACGAATGGCTGGAGTTAAAGAATACAACAGCTGTTCCCATCAACCTGCAAAACTGGAGGATCGGCGATGCTTCCGGGCAAAGCGGCCCGATGCCCAATTTTACCTTGCAGCCCGACAGCTTTGTGATCGTATGCACCGGCAGCGCCGTGGCTGCCATGTCTGCATTCGGAACTACCATCGCTGTTACCAGCTTTCCTTCATTGGATAATGATGGTGACCAGTTGTTCTTAAGAGCCGCCAATGGACGAACGATACATGCGGTCAGCTATACATCCGCCTGGTACCAGAATGAAGTAAAGAAAGACGGCGGCTGGACACTGGAGATGATCGACCCTAAAAGCCCATGTGCCGGCAACAGTAACTGGAAGGCAAGTGTAAGTGTATCAGGGGGCACCCCGGGAAAGAAAAACTCCATTGATGGAGTGGGCATTGACGTAACTGCCCCCCAGTTAAAAAGAGCTTATACCACCGATAATGTCACCATCATATTGGTTTATGACGAACCGGTGGATAGTTTATCAGGGGCTACCCTGGCCAACTATACCATTGATGGGGGTCTCACATTGATCAGCGCAACAACCATTGCCCCACTTTTCAACCTGGTTCAGTTGAAACTAAGCACAGCAATGGCCGCCAACACGGTTTATAATATTACGGCCAGCAACGTAAACGATTGCAAGGGCAATTCTATTGGGTCTGCTAATAAAGTAAAAGCGGGGCTTCCGGTTGATGCAGCAGCCGGTGAATGGATCATCAATGAAATATTATTCAATCCCCGCAGCAATGCATATGACTTTGTGGAATTTTATAACAACAGCAACAAGATCTTTGATGCTTCAAAGCTCTACATCGCCAACCGAAACAGCAGCGGCGTTATCAGTTCTATCAAACCATTAAGCTCTCTTCCTTTTTATGTTTTCCCCGGTGATCACATCGTGGAAACAGAAGATGCAGATAACCTGGCCATGCAATACCTGGTAAAGAATCCTGATCATGTGCTGGTCATTTCCTCCCCTCCTTCTTTTTCAGACGATGAAGGAACCGTTGTTGCCCTCAACTTCCAGGGCATCGTGGTAGATGAGGTAAAATACAAGGACGACTGGCATTTTAAACTGATTGATAATGCCGAAGGAGTTTCACTGGAACGGATAGACCCGGCCGGGCCTTCGCAAAATGAAACGAACTGGCACAGTGCTGCCTCTACAGCGGGATATGGAACCCCCACTTATAAAAACTCGCAATACAAGCTGCTGAACAGCATCAGTGCAAAAATAGAAATCACACCAAAAGTTTTTTCGCCTGATAATGATGGCCGGGATGATATTGCCACGCTCCAGTACGCAGTGACCGGGCCTGGTTATATTGCCAACGTCACCATCTTTGATGCATCCGGGAGGCCGGTACGTAATCTTGTCAGCAATGGCATATTGGGATTGACCGGTTACTGGAACTGGGACGGGCTCGATGATAAAGGATCGAAACTGCCTGTGGGCACTTATATCATCTTTACCGAGATCTTTAATTTGCAGGGGAAGAAGAATTCATTCAAGAATGCTGTAGTAGTTGCGAGAAAGCTTAACTAATGGGACAGTTGAAATACTATTGGATTTCTAATATAATGACCTTAATTTAGTAATAACTATATTTGCATTAATTCAGATTAATGAATCAAGAGCCCTCCATACAACACGAAAAGGAAATTTTGGAAATTTTTAAAAGTCTTGAAGAAAAAGCAAAGGAAACAAATCCTCAGCTACTTTCTGATATTAAAAGCTTTAACGAAAATCACATTGCGTTGGAAAGCTATCAAAGCTTCATAAATGCATTGAACCAGCCACCAGTTCTCACCTCTTCAAATCATGTAAGCCAGTAAAATGCCAACCTGGGGCCAGATTTTAAATGAAATTAACACCAAACTGCAGCAGGGTGATCAAAGAGCATTTGATAATGTCCGTCAACATTATATCAAGAAACTATCTGAGTTTACAGGTAGAAATGTAATTGTATATGCTTCCAAATGGACTTCGGGTGATGCCCCGCCCAATCTTGTTTCAATCATAGATGAAGATTTACAAGGCTTTATGGAAGCTATTTATGGTTTAAAGGGCGACCAATTGGATTTACTGCTTCATACAGGCGGGGGTTCTGCAGAAGCAACTGATGCAATCGTATCATATTTGAGGCAGAAATTTACTAATGTCAGGATAATAATTCCGCAAGCAGCTATGTCTGCAGGCACCATGCTGGCCTGCTCAGCTGATGAAATCATTATGGGCAAGCATTCGTTTATTGGTCCCATAGACCCTCAATTCATTCTGCAAACTTCCGTTGGCATTCAGGCTGTTCCGGCTCATGCCATTATTGAGCAGTTTGAAAAAGCTCAAAAAGAAATAGGTGATAATCCAAAAATGCTTAATTCCTGGCTTCCGATGCTTAGTCAATACGGGCCGGCATTATTAATCCAATGTAAGAATCAGATTGAATTTGGCCAGCAGTTGGTGGAAAGCTGGCTAAATAGTTTTATGTTCAAAGGAGGAAATGGAAGTGATGCCAAAAGAATTGCTGACTATTTATCTTTTCATGGAAATTTTAAAACTCACTCAAAGCATCTGAATATTGAATTTGCAAAAGAGAAACTTGGTTTAAAAGTTAGCGACCTTGAATCAAATCAGGGCTTTCAAGAAAGTGTGTTATCTGCATTTCATGCTACTATGCTCACTTTAAACACTGCTGCTGTTAAAATTATTTGCAATCAGAACGGAAATGCGTTTGTGAAACAAATGCCAGTTCAAATTCAACAAATACAAAGGCCAAAACAATCTTGACCTATATCAACTCGATCTCAAAACTCACCAGGTCCTTGAACTGCTGTATCCGCCCGGAAATATCTTCTGCATTTATTTCTTTCAGCCTCGTCGGCCCGAATTTCTCCACGCAAAAACTGGCCATCGCAGAGCCCACAATGATACCCCGCTTCATATTCTCAAAAGAGATATCCCCCGATTTCGCCAAATGGCCCATGAAGCCCCCGGCAAATGTATCGCCGGCGCCTGTGGGATCAAATACATCTTCCAGCGGCAGTGCCGGGGCAAAGAAGACCTCATTTTCATAAAATAACAAGGCACCATGCTCCCCTTTCTTTATGATGAGGTATTTCGGGCCCATCTGCATGATGGCTTTGGCCGCTTTCACCAGTGAAAACAAACCGGTCAGCTGCCTGGCTTCTGCATCGTTTACGATCAGTATGTCCACATACTTTAGCACTATCCTGAGATCAGACATGGCTGTTTCCATCCAGAAGTTCATGGTGTCCATGGCTATCAGCTTTGGCCGCTGCTTCAGTTCCTGTATCACATTCAGCTGGATCTTTGGGGCCAGGTTGCCCAGCATCAGGAATTCGGCGCCCTGGTAACTGTCCGGTACTTTGGGATCAAAATCAGCCAGCACATTCAGGTCAGTTACCAGCGTATCCCGGCTGTTCATGTCTTCATGGTAGCGGCCACTCCAGAAAAAAGATTTTTTATCCGGTACGATCTCCACGCCATCGAGGTGCACGCCCCTTTTCCGCATCTCATCCATTTCCTCTTTAGGAAAATCAAACCCGACAATGGAGATCTGCTGCACCGGTTTCACAAAGTTGCTGGCCGCATAAGCCACATATGTGGCCGAGCCGCCCACTATCTTATCTGTTTTGCCAAAAGGGGTTTCTATCGCATCAAAGGCCATAGTGCCGACGGAGATGAGGGACATGAAAGTTGTTTTTGTTGAGTAATCTTTTCCGGCGGTTTACCCGCCGTATCCCGAATACTTTCGGGACGAAGGCGTGGCAATATTACAGCTAATAAAGGAATTAGGGTTTGGTTAATTGACTGATCGGTAAGCAGGCCGGCCGGGGATTTTTGGTACTTATTAATTAACCAGTACCCAATTAACTAATTCCCATTTACCTTTGAAGCATGATCAAAACGGTACGAAAAAAGGCATCCAAAAAAGAATTGATCCTGCAACATGCATCTGCCATGTTCCGGGAAAAAGGTTTTCCGGCCACTTCCATGCGGGACCTGGCCGAAGCCGTGGGCATTGAAGCGGCCAGCCTTTACAATCATATACAATCCAAGTCGGAAATACTGCAGGACATCATTTCACGGATCGCCAATGACTGTAATATTCATTTAGAAAGTGTTGACAACCCTTCACTGGCCAATATCAAAAAAATAGAATCGCTGATCCGTTTTCATGTGCAGATGATGCTCACCCGGTTTGATGATTACTATGTAATGGTAAATGAATGGATACATCTTCCGGAACCCTATTACAGCAATTTCACCACACAGCGACGCAGCTATGTGCAGAAAATGGAGGCCATTATTGAGGAGGGTATCCGGCAAAAGGAGATGAAACCGGTGCTGCCTTATGTGGCCATGCTCACCATCCTGTCTTCGGTGCGGGGGCTGGAGTTCTGGCACCGCAGCGGGAAAAAGATCTCCATGGAAACCATGGAAGAGAATATGGTGCAGCATCTCATCGGAGGATTAAAAAAGAACTGAGCCCCATGTCCATTCATTTTCATCCCCTTACGGTTAAAGAAGTACGGAAAGAAACAGCTGACTGCGTTTCGGTAACATTTGAAATTCCGGAAGCGCTTAAAACAAAGTTCAGCTACAAACAGGGACAAAGCCTGACCATGCGGGCCACTATCAGAAATGAAGAAATCCGGCGTACCTATTCCATTTGCTCCAGCCCGCTGGACAATGAATGGCGGGTAGCCGTAAAAAAAGTAGATGGCGGGCTGTTCTCCACCTTTGCCAATGAGCAACTGAACAAAGGCGATGTGCTGGACGTTATGGAACCCGTAGGGAAATTTTATACGGAACTCAGTCCTGCCCATAAAAAAAATTACCTGGCCTTTGCTGCGGGCAGCGGCATCACACCTGTATTGTCTGTTATAAAGACAACATTGCGTACCGAGCCCGGCGGCAGCTTCACATTGGTTTATGGAAATAAATCACGCAGTTCCATTATTTTTTTTGAAGAACTGGAAGGGCTGAAAAATAAATTTTTACAACGGTTTAACCTGATCAACATTCTCAGCCGGGAGCGGACCGATTCGCTGATCAACTTTGGCAGGATCAATACGGATAAGCTGCATGAACTGGAAAAACTGCTGGATTATTCCTCTTTTGATGAAGTGTTCATCTGCGGTCCGGAAGAAATGATCTTTTGTGCGAAGGATTTCCTGGAAGCGAAAGGCCTTGACAAAAAGAAGATACATTTTGAACTGTTTACTTCGCCTGGACAGAAAAAGTCTGGAGTCGTTAGCCGGGAGTCAGGAGTTGAAAGCGGCCCGAAGAGCAGGATCGCTGTAAAAGTTGATGGAAGAAGTTTTGAGTTTGATCTTTCGCTGACCAGCGAGACTACTATCCTGGATGCTGCTTTGAAACAGGGCGCCGATCTGCCTTTTGCCTGCAAGGGCGGTATGTGCTGCACCTGCAAGGCCAGGCTGTTGCAAGGTGAAGTGAGTATGGATGTACACTGGGGTTTGGAGGAAGAAGAGATTGAAAAAGGCTACATCCTCACCTGCCAAAGTCATCCGAAAACGGAAAAAGTAGTAGTGGATTTTGATGTGAAATAATATAACTTATATTCACACTTCAACCTATTCACATGAAAAAGATATTCCTGTTGATTGCCTTATCGCAGGCAATACTAATCACTGCCCAAACCGAATCAGACATCCGGAAACATTATACCGAAACCAACCAGCGCATCACAGAATCCATCGAACATGGGTTTGAAGGCCCACTGTACAACAACCAGTGGGTAACAAACAAAAATGGACGCAGCTGGCCGGCCGTGGGCATTTATACTGAAACCACTGACTTCTGGTATGATGATCCGCCTGATCACCTGCCCGCAACAGAACGAAACCCCAGAAATGTTTTGCTGAAGGTTCATATCAACAGAAGATCCTCTCACCTGATGACGAACGGGGAATACCTTTTCAAAGACGGCAAACTGCTTTTCTACTACTCGCACCAGGGCGAAGAAGGCAATGAATGGGAAACAAGGGTTTATTTCAACAACAAAGCAGTTGCGTTCAAAAGCAGTGTAAAAGCCAATGGAAAAGAATTGACCGCCAAAGATCTTCTGACAGAAGAATACAGGGATTTCAAACCAAATGCTGCTGCTGTAATGGCTGAAGGGAAAAAAATGCAGGAACTGTTCCTGAAAAGTATGTAAGGCCCAATTATTCCTGATAAGAATCACAACTAACACCCGTTGGTTTTTGTTAGATTTGCCTTGTTCCCCGTAGTCCCGGAAGGCTTCGGTACGAAGGCGGAAATCATTATAAATTCTCAGCTATGCCTGTTCAGGATTTTGTCCGCCTGCCGGCGGACTCCTTTGGAGAAACAATTTTCCAGGGAAAGATTGACAAGGAAGTAAAAATTGAAGCCAAAGACTGGATGCCGGATGCCTACCGCAAAACCAACCTGCGGCAGATCAGCCAGCATGCCCATAGCGAGATAGTGGGGATGCTGCCGGAAGGCAACTGGATCTCAAGAGCACCGTCGCTGAAAAGAAAAGCAATTCTTATCGCCAAAGTGCAGGACGAAGCAGGCCATGGCCTGTATTTATACTCAGCAGCCGAAACACTGGGGATGAGCCGTGAAGAGATGATCAATGACCTGCACAGCGGAAAAGCCAAATATTCTTCCATCTTTAATTACCCGACACTCACCTGGGCCGATATAGGAGCCATTGGCTGGCTGGTGGACGGCGCCGCCATTATGAACCAGGTGATGCTTACCAGGACTTCTTATGGGCCCTATGCCAGGGCCATGGTCAGGATCTGCAAAGAAGAAAGTTTTCACCAGCGGCAGGGCTTTGAGGCATTACTTGTTTTATCAAGGGGCACAAAGGATCAAAAAGAAATGTGCCAGGATGCCATCAACCGCTGGTGGTGGCCCTCACTGATGATGTTTGGCCCCAAAGACAGCGAAAGCACCAACAGCGACCAGAGTATGAAGTGGAAAATAAAAAGGAAAAGCAATGATGAGCTGCGGCAGAATTTTGTGGACATGATCGCCGAACAGGTAAAAGTGCTGGGTATGATACTACCCGACCCGGAACTACAATGGAATGAAAAAAGAAAACATTATGATTTCGGTAAGATCAACTGGGATGAATTCTGGAATGTGGTAAAAGGGAACGGTCCCTGTAATAAGCAACGACTGGATGCAAGAAGAAAGGCATGGGAAGAAGGTGGGTGGGTGAGAGAGGCGGCGGCGGCTTATGCAGCCAAAAGAGCAGCAGGCCAAAAAGCCGCCTGATTATTGATGATTAATTATTGCGTGGCAACTTATAATCACTACTATGAATTACCTGTATATAAGATATGCAGGGTCTTTCGAAAGAAAATCTCTGTAGTGGCAAAAAAATATTTTCCAAAAAATGAGGAGTTTTTGCTGAAAGCACAGGTTTTGGATTCCAGTCGATCAGTTACTGCAAATATTGCTGAGGGATTTGGAAGATTTCATTACCAGGAAAATATTCAATACTGCCGCCAATCAAGAGGTTCTCTGGATGAAACACTGGAACATATGATAACAGCTTATGATGACAGGTATATTACAAAAGATATTTTAAGTGAGATTAACAAAGAATATAAAGAATACCTGAAGACTGCCAAACAGGGAGGAAATAATAATTAATAATCAATAATTAATAATTATGAGCTTTGGAGTAAGATTATACTATTACGGCGACATCCCCGATGAGAAAGGAGGGAATACGGACACAAAAGAAACCTCTCCAATCCCCCCTGGGGGAGGCGGGGGGGCGTGGCATGACTGGCCGCTATGGGAAGTATTCATCCGCAGCAAAAGCGGTCTTGACCACAAACATGCCGGCAGCCTGCATGCTGCCGATGCCCAAATGGCCATCGAAAATGCGAGAGATGTTTACACAAGAAGAATGGAAGGGATAAGCATCTGGGTGGTGGAAAGCAAATACATCACAGCTTCCAACCCGGAAGAAGCCGGCGAATTGTATGAACCTGCGATGGACAAAGTTTATCGTCACCCAACGTTTTATAACCTGCCCGATGAGGTAAACCATATGTAATGAGCAGTCTCCTTAATTATACATTACATCTTGCAGACACAACGTTGATTCTTTCACAGAGAAATTCGGAATGGTGCGGTCACGGCCCTGTGCTGGAGCAGGATATTGCCATTACCAATATTTCGCTGGATCTCCTCGGGCAGTCAAGATATTTTTACCAGTACGCTGCACAATTAATTAATAACTCCAAACCAGCAGACTCTTCGGAAGCCTCCCTCTTGAGGGGAGGTTTGGAGGGGGCTTCGGAAGACTCGTTGGCCTACCTGCGAAAGGAAAGGGAGTTTAAGAACCTCCTGCTTGTTGAGCAACCCAATGGAGACTGGGCCCAGACCATTTTACGCCAATACCTGTTCAGCCAGTTTCAATATTTATTGTTTGAAAAATTACAGCAGTGCAGTGATAGCCAATTATCGGCTATTGCTGCCAAATCCATTAAAGAGACCACCTAT
>JANNUI010000260.1:0-9839 GCA_031395125.1 Chitinophagaceae bacterium
CCCCGGCACTGTGCACTCTTTCCATAGAGAATTTTTCGATCAATTCTTCTTTGGAGAAAATTTCCTGCTCGGTTCCGTCATTCCAGCCCAGCAATGCCAGCAGGTTAATGAAAGCTTCGGGTAAAAATCCTTTTTCTTTAAACCCTTCTGTCAGTTCGCTGGTTTTAGGGTCGGTCCAGTTCATAGCGAAAATGGGAAAGCCGTATTTGGCTCCATCTCTTTTGCTCAACTTTCCATTGGGTCCCAGTATCAGCGGGAAGTGGGCCCATTGCGGCATCTTCTCCAGGCCAAACAGATATTTCCAGAGGAGGATATGAACAGGGGCGGAGGGCAGCCATTCCTCGCCACGGAACGCATGGCTGATCTGCATTAAATAGTCGTCAACAACCACAGCTAAGTGATAGGTAGGCATGCCATCGGCTTTCAGCAACACTTTATCATCTACCAGCGATGTTTCAAAGCTCACTTCGCCCCGGATCATATCGGTAAACGAAACCGTTTCATGCTCCGGCATCCTGATGCGGATAACATGTCTTGTTCCGGCTGCCAGTAATTTTTGGGTTTCATCTGCCGGCAGCGAGAGAGAGTTCCTCATCTTCATCCGGACAGTATGATCGTATTGCCGGGAATGATTATGGTCTGTTTTGACCCCGGTAGCTATCGGGATCTGCCGCATCTTATCTAATTCCTCAGGAGTATCAAATGCGTAATAAGCATGCCCGTCTTTTACTAATTGCTCAGCATATTTCCGGTAGCTTTCTTTTCTTTCACTCTGGCGGTAGGGTCCATAATTACCGCCATGCTGCACACTTTCATCTGGCTCCAGCCCGCACCATTTCAGCGTGTCAAATATGTATTCTTCTGCACCGGGCACATAGCGGCTCTGGTCGGTGTCTTCAATTCTCACTAAAAAATCACCACCATGTTTTTTGGCAAATAAATAATTGTATAGAACGGTCCGTACACCACCCAGGTGCAAACCTCCTGTAGGGCTTGGGGCAAAACGAACCCTTACTCTCTTACTCATAAGGCGGCAAAGATAAAACCCCCAACCCCTAAAGGGGAGTAAGATGCAGCATTATTTAAAAATTTCTCATAGCCGGGTGGCTAACTTTTGCAAAAGCGCTGTAAGTATCTTTGTGCAGATGACATTCATTGCTCCGCATTATCAAAAAGCAAAAAAGAAGGCGCTGTACTCGTTCCTGAAAAAAGACCGCTACCTGGTAAAAACACCCTGGTGGCTGAAAAAACTGTATCCCGGCTGCCTCTGGGATATGACATCCGGTAAAAAGACATTGTACCTGAGCTTTGATGACGGCCCGCATCCGACTATCACATCGTTTGTGCTGGACCAGCTGAAAAAGTACAATGCCAAAGCCACTTTTTTCTGTATCGGGGATAATGTGCTGAAGTACCCTGAAATGTATCAGCGGGTAGTAGAGGAAGGTCATGCAGTGGGCAACCATACCCAGCGCCATATCAACGGGTGGAAAACAGCAGACCAGGAATACCTGGAAGATATAAACGAGGCCGGCCGGCATATTCAAAGCAGCCTGTTCAGGCCTCCGTATGGAAGGATCAAAAGGTCACAGATCAACCTGCTTCTCAAAGCCAATTCTGGCCAGAAGATCGTTATGTGGAATATACTGGCAGGCGACTGGGTATCTGATCTTTCACCTGAAAGATGCTACAAAAGGATAAAAGACAGGATTACCGACCGGGACATCATTGTATTGCATGAAAGTGACAAAGCCTGGGACAGGATGAGTTACTGTTTACCCCGTTTATTGGAAGATTTCAGTGCTTTGGGTTATGAGTTTTCGGCTATTTATTGAGAAAAAGGATAGATACAGTTCTTAAAAAAGTTAGGGCCTGGGTAGAAACCCTGGCCCGTTTTTAATCCGTACCCTATGAAAACTGGTTTAAAGGTATAATAATTTTTGAATTACGGCAAAGTAATTTGGCGGGTTCTTCCATTAATGGTAATGGTAGCCTGGTTGTCGCAACCACCGGTACCAAAGTCAAGAACAGCGACCCAGCGGCTGTTGTTAGGGTCTGGCAGGTTGGCCCTCACCGTTCTTACCCTTCCCTTTACGATCCAGCGACAGGTCAGGCGCCTCAGCAAAGGTTCTGTAATAGTTGATTCCCAGCGAACCAGCAGGTTGCCCCTTCTTACCAATCCATTTCCATTGCCTTCAATTTTAAAGGCATCATCCTTTGGCATATCGGGTGTAGCGAGCCCCTCTACCTGGGTGATTGTGCGGGTGCTGTTCCATTCTACATAGTTGCCATTAGGATGTGTCAGCTTTCCGTTTATGACCTCGATCTTGAATTTCCGGGCCAGGTTAGCCGGAGGAATCGGGCTGCCCGAAATATTAGTTATTTTATGAGATCCTTCCACGCTGACATCACCCACGAAAAAATGGTCGAATGTAGTGGTGGCCATTGCTCCGGGATAGATGAGACGGTTTGTATATTCTGTAATGATCTTTCCCCTGCGTACACGGCCATCGGGGCCGGGGCAACCGGTAGTCCCAAAATCAATAACCACTTTTACCGGGAAAGGATTGGCGGTAGGATGTGTAATGGTAATGGTAAAGCAGCGGGGTACGGGTGTAAGGCTGTCAGGACGGCCAAAAAAGACCCCTGACCCGCCAACTCCCACATCATTGTTTGCGCCCATTACATCATCAAAAAATTCATTGAAAGTGCTTTCAGCTTCGGCATCGGCCTCACCGGAAACGCTGGAGACTTCTTCTTCCTGGGCATCAGTGCCGCTCTGGCTTTTTTCTTTTTCGCAGGATACAATAAAGAAAAGGCAGGCAATAAAGACTGCCGAAACCAGTTTGGGAAAACTGAACCGGTATTTCATAAACGAAGGTTTTAGGGATTGATTAATCTAACGCCTTTAAGATGAGTTTTATTGACCAAAGTTTAAAGGTTTCTTAATATTTTTTGCGGAGTTTTGCCTTGAAAATCATGGCTTCAGATGCTTTTAACCGACACACATTCCCATATTTACCTGCCCGAATTCGACAAAGACAGGGATTTAATGCTTGAAAGGGCTGAAAAAGAAGGAGTTGGGACAATATTGATGCCCGCTATCGATACCAGCACGCACGACCAGATGCTCCGGCTGGAAGAGGCCCACCCCAACTGTATGGCCATGATGGGGCTGCACCCCTGTTCAGTTAAGGCGGATTTTCAGGCTGAGTTGAAAACAGCCCGGGAATTCCTGGAAAAAAGACCTTTTGTAGCCGTGGGAGAAATAGGGTTGGATCTTTACTGGGACAAGACCTTTGCTGATCAGCAATACATGGCTTTTTATGAACAGATCGGGTGGGCCCTTCAGTATAACATCCCTGTTGCGATCCACTCACGCAATGCAACGGATGAATGTATTGCCGTGGTAGCGGAGCAGCAGAAGGCCTGCCTGCCGGACAGGCAGGGAAGGTTAAAAGGGGTGTTTCATTGTTTTTCAGGGGATGCTGTACAGGCACAGCAGGTCATTGATCTTGGCTTTTATCTCGGTATTGGTGGAGTTGTTACTTTTAAAAACGCAGGGCTGGATAAAGTATTGGAGCAGGTGGCTTTGGAAAATATAGTGCTGGAAACAGATGCTCCCTACCTGGCGCCGGTGCCGTTCCGGGGAAAAAGAAATGAGCCTTCTTACATGCGATATGTGCTGGAAAAACTGGCGGTGATCAAAGGTATTGGTAAAGAAGAAGTGGCTGCGATCACAACGGCCAATGCCAAAAAATTATTCGGAATCTGAGTGTCTAACGAGTATTTTTGCAGCCCTTGCGCCGGCACTGAAGCTATGGCGTAAGCGTCCGGAGACCTGCTCGAGTGGTTGAAGAGGCACGCCTGGAAAGTGTGTATACGGGAAACCGTATCGAGGGTTCGAATCCCTCGGTCTCCGCCGAATATTTTATAGAATGCCCTACTAGCAACAGTTTCAGGGTATTTTTCTTTTGGGGGAGTGTAAAGGGGAGTAAATTTTCTCATTAAATCATCCGGCTCCTGCCGGAAAATCAAAACCCAAAGACAAAAACCGGGGATCTGACCCGGTTATAATAAGCGGATTACAAAATACTCAGGTTTCATTTTTTAGTAATAGATTTGATCAGCAGACTTTCTTGAAATGAATGGACGCAGATTGAAATCTCCTTCCTTTCGTTCAAAAAATAAGCACCCGTTTAATTAAGGTCGTTCAAACCCACTTTAAAAAAAAGGAGTAAATATGTCTACACGTAACACCAACGGTGGCGATAACTTTCTCGCCATGTCAGTTCACAACATTGGTTTTCTTCTTGACAGGCTTGGTCAGGATTGTCATCCACTTCAGTATTTAAGAGAGCTCACACAAAATTCAATTGAAGCAATTAAACGAACAGAAAGCGACGGTGAAATTATTTGGGACGTTGATTGGATAACCCATGATTTAGAAGGAGGAGTTTTTAAATTATCTATCACGGATAATGGTGATGGCATGACGGGGGAGGAAATGGTAAAATTTATAAACCAACTGTCTTCTTCCCTGTCAACCCAATCAATGTCTGGAAACTATGGTGTTGGTGCTAAAATAACAACAGCAACTAAAAACCCATTTGGAGTTTTATACCTCTCTTGGAAAAACGGAGAAGGTTCAATGATAGAAATGCGTAAGGATGAAGTTACGGGTCAATATGGTCTGCAGCAATGGAAACACGCTGACGGCTCTTACAAACATTTCTTACCAATTGAAGACGATGTAAAGCCTGACATGATTGATAAGCATGGGACGAAAGTTGTGTTATTAGGTGTCAGTGAAGACAGCAATACTATGCAAGCTCCGGCAGGTGCCCCCTCTCCTTCACGTTGGATTTCCAAATACCTTAATACTCGCTATTTCGAACTGCCTCCCGAAGTAACATTAAAAGCTAGGGAAGGTTGGGAAAATCCAAGAATTAATAAAGACAGCAATTATTTGAGAAATTTATCAGGCCAAGCACACTATCTCAAACAACATTCAACAGCATCAGGAAAAGTCGATCTTACAGATGCGGTAGCCCACTGGTGGATATTAAAAGACGAACTAGCACTATCTAGTAATTCTGGATATATAGAATCTGCAGGACATGCTGCCGCCCTCTATCAAAATGAATTATACGAATTAAGCACAGCTCGTTCCGGGATGGCAAAACTTCAACAATTCGGAGTAACCTTTGGTTATCGCCAAGTAGTTATTTATGTCGAGCCAACTAATACTTCGCAACTTACTACTAATACTGCCCGCACAACTCTTCTAATTAACAATGATCTTCTTCCTTGGGCAGACTGGGCAACTGAGTTTCGTGAAAATATGCCTGAGGAGATCGCCAAGCTTGTAGAAGAGAAAGCTGCTGCTGCAGCAAATACCGATCATCAAAAATCAATTAAAGATAGATTGAAGGATATTATGGACTTGTTTAAAGTGAGCCGTTATCGTCCGTCGGTCACTGGAAGTGTTTTTATAGACGATGACCGTCTAGTGCGTGGAGGTAATATTGGAACACAAAATAGAAATTCTGGAAAAAGTAATTCTTCTAAGCCAAACACAGGCGGAGGTACAGGGGGGAACGTATATTCTGTTTTTGAGAAGGTGGATGGCATTCCCGGTAAAAAGGTTAAGCCAGACCCGTTCCCTGAAGTACAATGGGTCACACTCAAGAATGGCACACGAGACCCTAGAGATATTGAGGATAGAGCAGCAAAATATTTACAAGAACAAAATTTGCTTCAGATTAACGCAGACTTCTCAGTATTCACAGATATGATCAATTTCTTCAATAATGAGTGTAAGGACATTCCAGGGATTACAGGAGTAACCGAAGAAGCAGTAAGAACTTGGTTTGAGCAGGCGTTGGTTGAAACTGTAATAGGTATTCAAGGGCTGATGCATAGAAAAGATTGGTCACAATCGAATATTGATGACGCATTATCACAGGAGGCCTTAACTGCTTCTGTAATGCAACGCTATCATGTTCATTTTGCCGTAAAAAGGGAACTTGGTGCGAAAATTGGCTCAAGAAAAAATCAACCAATAACTTAAACCGTACAACCATAAAATGACTCCATTACTAATAGCCCTTATAGTTGCCGTAATTGTTCTAAATATTTGGAACGCATTTAATGCTTATGAAATGAGGAAGCGGCCACTCTTGAATAACGAAATCAATGATAAGAAATATTGGGAGCTAAAGTATAAAATGCAGTTTATGTTAACTGTGTTCACAGTCATTGTTTTTGCGGCAACCTTTTTGGGAATAACCACTTTAAGCAATGTAAAATCTGACGTTAGAAAGGAGTTTCAAACCAGTTTAGATTCTCTGAGCGGTAAAATTGACACTGTGAAAAATAAATTGGCTTACTATACTGATGAGGCAACTTATCAATTTGAGAGAATGGATTCAATTGGCAGAATATTACAATTACTCGGCATTAAGCAAAAGGAGGTTTCAACATTTATTTCTGGCACATATAAATCAGCAAATGAATTGGATGGCAGGGTTAAAGAATTAATGAAGAATGACCAAATAAGGCAAAACATGTACATAGTTGATAATGTACAATACAAAATGCCGAACGATTATGCAATGTATCAGAAAGTTTATTTCAAAGACTTAAAGACTGTGAATGGAAACTCATTGCCAAATTTCATAAAGCCGCCATATGTAATTGGTCTTTCGAGTGAAGGCTCAGATTTATTATTAGCCAATGTAACAAATGACTCTTTGGAGTTAATTATTTCCACTTATATGGGAGAAAGAGACCCTAAAAAGCCATTTATTATTACTTTAATTTTCGTTGAAAACAAATGAGACAAACCGATGGGATGTCCTAAAAGATAACATTTACACGCCTTTGCTAAATCTTTGGTGAGTTTTTGATTACCAGTTATTCGCCTGCTCGGTATTCAATCTCTCAGATACATCTTCCGGTTTGTGTATTTTCCAGTCGGCATCATATTTCACAAACCAGGATATCCAGAGACTGCGGCTCAGCCGCATCAGCCAGGGTTGAAGCAATATCAGGAGAACGGCATTAAAGCCGAGCCAGTAAAAAAAACGGTTGTCGCTGGTGGACATACCAATGATCACATACCAGGCTACCAATGTTGTTATACTCAATGCCACCGTCAAAACATAACTGACATAACTGGTGCCATAATAGAACCCAACTTCTAACTCGGTTGCTTGTCCGCATACCGGGCAGGCTGTATTCATCTCCATTGTCTTCTTGAACCGGAAGCTTACTTGGTTTTTGAAAAGCTTCCCATCCCTGCAGCGGGGGCAGCGGCACCCAAAGGTTGATGCCAGGTAGCCCCGGTTATTGTTTTTGTCGCCCATTCCTACTTGTTGGTTATATGTTGCTCAATAATTCTTTCCAATGGTCCGGCCTGCAGCACACCGGATTGCCTCCACAACTGCCTGCCATGCTGAAATAACAGTAATGTCGGTACACTTTGCACATTGAATGCGTTGGCGGCGGCTGGACTTTTGTCAATATCAACTTTGAGGATGCGTAGCTGATCCCCTTTCCGCTGTTGTAACTCTTCCAGCACCGGTTTCATCATTTTACAGGGCCCGCACCATGCTGCCGTGAAATCAACCAGCACCGGTGTGCTGCCGTTGATGATCTCTCCAAAAGATTCTTTTTTATTATTTGCTTCCTGCATTTTTCCCTTTTTTAAACATACTGAACAGCAACCCACCCATCAAAGCTCCGTAGGCCGTGCTATTGTGCCATTTGGAAGTTATCCTGCAGGTACCGCTCACACAACCAATTTGCTGCCAGTACAAATAGCCTGCGGCGGCACCGAGAATGATCCCTGCAATGAGCAGTTTGTTAGTGATTACCCAACTCTTCATACGCTGTGTTTTCAATTGTTGAAGAATTCAGTTTTTTGGATGATGTGTAACAACTGCCACCCGCACAACAAACACCGTCTGTAAATAAAGAGAATGTGGTAAACAATCCACCCACAATCATCCCGGCTATATGACCGGTTTCAATGGAGGAGTACAAAATTAAGCCACCTAGTCCAACCCGGATGATTTTTAAAACCGTCCAGCCGCTTTTTAATCTTTCTATAAGTACCATAATAGCGATTTACTGTAGCAAATTTCTATTCTCCGGATCGCCTGGCCGGTGACAATTGTTACAAATAAAGGGGGGCACCTAATTCATTATCAGCACATCAGGAACTACATTTTGCCCCGCAGTATCTTATGCCAGTAGAGCCAGGGCAATATATATTTTTTTAAGATCCACATGGTCCATCTTGGTTTGCTTTGATCAAATGGGAAAGATTCGGTGGGGTTATTATCATAATCAAATTCTGCCAGGATTAATTTTCCATATCCCACCACGATCGGACAACTGGTGTAGCCATTATATTTTGCAGTAATTTCTTTTCCACTTATCAGGGATAGCAGATTTTGAACCAATACAGGTGCCTGTTTTCTGACCGCGGCTCCTGTTTTGCCATTCGGGGTGCTTGTGGCGTCACCAATTCCAAAAATATTTTTGTAGCTGACATGCTGAAGAGTGTATTTATCTACATCCACCCATCCTTTTTCGTTTGCCAGGGGGCTGCTTGCAATAAAATCCGGGGCTGCCTGTGGTGGTGTTACATGCAGCATATCAAAATGCTTGGTTATTTCTGTTGCATTCCCATTTTCATCCGTTACTTTAAAAGTGGCTGTTTTTCCGGGTCCGTCCACCGCAACCAGGTCATGCCGGTAATTCATTTGCACCTGCAGTTTTTCCACCACCTTCTGTAATTGCACAGCGTATTTTTTTATGCCAAAAATCACTTTGCCGGCGGTAGAGAAATCAACTTTTACTTTTCCCATCAGTCCGTGTTTGCGGAAATAATCAGCTGCCAGGTAGGTAATTTTTTGCGGGGCACCTCCACATTTCAATGCAGTGGAGGGACTTGTGAATACGGCAGTCATACCCGGCTTCATGGCTTTGATGCAGTCAAAAGTATAAGGGGCATAGTCAACAGAATAATTACTGGTTACACAGTTTTTCCCAAGTGTTTCTTTCAATCCTTTTACTTTATCCCAATCCAGTTGAATGCCGGGAGCCACGACCAGGTAGTCATATTTGTAAACATCGCCATGTTTAGTGGTGACAGTGTTCTGCGCCGGCTGAAAAGAGATCACCGCATCCTTGATCCATTTGGCCTTAGCGGGTATTACGGAAGTTTCCGTGCGGATGGTGTCTTTAATGTTATAAGTTCCTCCGCCCACCAATGTCCAGGCAGGCTGATAATAATGTTTATCGGAGGGTTCAATAATTGCGATATCTAATTGTTTATTCTTGCGGAGCAGTCTGGCAGCAACTGATATCCCCGCATTGCCACCTCCTACGATTATGATTTGATGTTGGTTGGACATAATGTAATATTTATTCAGCTAAAATACAGTACAATGATATCAGCGCCCGGTGATACATATCACAAATAACTCTGCAAATACAACAATCATTGATGCGGGCTTATTTACCTGACTTCTGTCAATTAAATATGTGACTTTTGTCATTTTCGAAGGCGATCACTCACTTGAAATTTGTGTTTTCAATATCAAATAAAAAGAGGGTAATATGCAGATCACCCGTTCATCCTGTTGCCCGTAAAATTCGTTGCATCCGTAATAATGTGTTCAATTCCAAGATCAAGAGGGTTTGAAAACCTGGTGAATATCCGCGGTGGATACAAGGTGCTGAGCCAAACAGGCTTGCAAAAAACCAGGTATGAGGAACCTATAACGATGCTCTGACGATTGCCTGAGGTTTTAGTGCAGACCGGC
>JANNUI010000028.1:0-3526 GCA_031395125.1 Chitinophagaceae bacterium
ATGAAATCCGCAGGGTATTAAAATCATTAAGCCCGCGTGAAGCAGAGATCGTAAACGCTTATTTTGGCCTTGATGGTGAAAACGGAGTTACCATTGAGCAGATAGGGCAGAAATACGACCTGACCAAGGAACGTATCCGCCAGATCAAGGAGAGGGCTATCAAGCGTCTGCAAAAAGCCAGGTACAGCAGTGCATTAAAAGCTTACCTCGGTTAAGAACTACATGAATGGATTATTAAATAACTGTCCCGTCTCGTTTTGAATGAGACGGGATTTTTTTGCCCTTTCGTTTCAGTTTGTTTCTTTCACAAACTTTTTTGGCGCCGGGCTGTTAATTTTACAGGGCATATGAAAATAAAACTTCTTTTCCTCCTTACTACAATATCCGTATTAACCGGTTGTGAAAGGGCTGTTGAATTCAAACTGGATGATACGTCCCCTAAACTGGTAGTGGAAGCCAGCATCGAGAACGGGCAGGCACCCATGGTGCTGCTTTCACGCAGCATGGGTTTTTTCTCCAGGATCGACCCCGCAACCCTCTCCAATAGTTTTGTGCACAATGCGGAAGTATATATATCCAACGGAACACTTACCCACAGGCTGAAAGAATATACGCTGTCCTTGGGAGGCGGGCTGAACTTTTATTATTATTCGGTGGATCCCGCCAGTCCCTCCACTCTTTTTGCAGGGGAACTGAGGAAACAGTATTCCCTTCGCATCATTACTGAAGGAAAGGAATACACAACCACCACGAATATTCCGGATACCACCCGGCGGATCGATTCCCTTTTCTGGAAGCCTGCCCCGGCAGGAAACCCTGCAGAGAAAGTGGCCGTGATGGTAAGGGCTTATGACAGACCCGGATTTGGGGATTATGTACGGTACTTTACAAAGCGGAACAGTGAACCGTTTTACCCCGGCCTTAACTCCGTGTATGACGACCAGATAATTGACGGCAGCAGCTACGAGGTGCAGGTGGAAAGGGGTCTTGACCGGAACTCGGATATTTCTGAAGGGTACAGCTTTTTCAACAGAGGCGATACGGTTACACTTAAACTTTGCAATATTGACAGGGCCACCTATGATTTCTGGAGGACAATGGAGTTCAATTATGTAAGTGTTGGCAATCCTTTTTCCACACCCACCCGGGTGATGAGTAATATCTCCGGCGGGGCATTGGGATATTTTGGAGGCTATGCGGCGCAATACCACTCTATCATCATTCCCCGCTGATCATTTTATTCACAGTTTATCGTTATAGCACTCATATGGTCATTTAACTGACCATGCTGATTAGTCATTTACCTTTAATTTTACCAGTCCCGCGACTGCGGGATTCAAACAGGATAAATAAATGGAAACAACAGAAAGGATGCATTGCCTTATCATCGGCTCGGGACCGGCAGGGTACACTGCTGCTATTTATGCAGCAAGGGCCAACATGAAACCGGTATTATACCAGGGCATTCAGCCGGGAGGGCAGCTGACCATTACTACAGAAGTAGAGAATTATCCAGGCTATGCGGACGGGGTGCAGGGCCCGGAAATGATGGTGCATTTTGAGATGCAGGCCGCCAGGATGGGGGCGGATATCCGTTATGGTTTGGCAACAAAAGTTGATTTTTCTGCACAACCCTATAAAGTGCAGATCGATGAAGAAAAATGGATCGAAGCGGATTCCGTCATCATTGCCACCGGTGCATCGGCCAGATGGCTGGGATTGGAAAGTGAGCAAAGACTGAACGGATATGGTGTCAGCGCCTGTGCTGTCTGCGATGGGTTTTTCTTCCGGGGAAAAGAAGTGGCGATAGTCGGAGCCGGCGATACCGCTGCTGAAGAGGCCCTGTACCTCGCCAAGCTTTGCACAACCGTTCATATGTTTATCCGTAAAGAAGCCATGCGGGCCAGTAAGGTAATGCAGGACAGGGTGCTGAAGACTCCCAACATCAAAATATACTGGAACACTGAAACAGATGAAGTGTTGGGCGAAAAAAACGTAAAGGGGGTCAGGATCAGGAATAACAAAACAGGCGAAAAACTGGAAATACCCGTGAGCGGATTTTTTGTGGCGATCGGCCACGTGCCCAATTCAGGTATTTTCAAGGGGCTGATAGATATGGATGAGGCCGGGTATATCAAAACTGTTCCGGGTACTTCCAGAACAAATGTGGAAGGTGTTTTTGCTGCAGGAGATGTGCAGGATAAGATCTACCGCCAGGCTGTAACAGCAGCAGGGAGTGGTTGTATGGCGGCGTTGGATGCAGAGAGATACCTGGGTGCAAAAGGAATTCATTAAACGGTGTTTGAAGTTCGAAGTTTGAGGTTATTTTCAACTTCATAAGCTCATTTCGATAATCATGAAATCTCAAACATCAAACTTTAAACTTTTCTCCCATGTCAGACCTTCTTACCATCTCCCTCAACAATGTCCGCTTCAGGGCCTATCATGGTTTGCATCCGGAAGAAAGGCAGAAAGGAAATGATTTTGTGGTGAATATGCAGGTAAGCTTTATGCCGCTAAGCGGAACTATCCTTTCATTAGATGATACAATTGATTATGCAGTACTGTTTGAAATAATTAACTCTACCATGCAACAGCCAGTTGATCTTTTAGAAACACTTGTCCAAACCATAGCTCATAATGTTTCTAAACAATTTTCCCAGATAAAAAGAATTGATGTCTCTGTAGAAAAACTGAACCCGCCCATTGATAAATTTTCAGGAAGTGCGGCAGTAAAATACAGCAAAGACTATTAACTTATTACGGTAAACCCACCGCGGTGATGGAATTCAGGTAAATAAATTTTCCAATAAAGAAACCCCCGCTTTAAGAACGGGGGTAAATCAAGCTCGAAGTTTTATTATCCTTTAATCATCAATCTCTACATCATCAATATTTTTCAGATTGGCAATCATGATGTTGTACAAGACCGTGTTGGAAGTAGCAGATATAATGATTTCCCCGTTTGTTAACGTTGCATTGCTTAAGTCCGCATCGGTAATCCCCAGTGTAAGAAGGGAAAGATTTAAAGAAATGATGGCAGTAAAATCATTACCCTGCGTGATGGTCACATCTTCAAATTCTGCCTCAATTTCGATGGGGGTATTTACCCGGAAGACTATTGGAGTACTGTTGTATGTTCCTCTCAACTCCAGGGCCGCATCTGGAGGCGTAGATGAAAGGTGAATTTCAAATTCAATTTCCTTGTAAATTCCCGGAGGAATTGTTACAAAGCCCAATGAGGAAAATGGAGCGAAAAGATCAATGCGCTGGCGGGCCTCTGATTTAAATTCAAGCTCAATATTTTCTTTTTCAGCTTCAAATTCAATTTCAGTTGCTGAAGCAATACCGCTCGTCCAGGTAATTGTGCCTGTTGTTCGCCCAAGAGTTCCAGACCTGTCTGTTGTTTTTACTTTAAAGTTAGCACCTGTGCGATCATTGTTCTTTTTGCAACTGGCCAGAAAGAATACTAACGAAAAGGTCAGTATCGAAATAATTTTTAGTTTCATAAGTTTTTTTTAGTAGG
>JANNUI010000479.1:0-2341 GCA_031395125.1 Chitinophagaceae bacterium
TGAACGGCTGATAGAGAAAAAAGCGGTGACCATTGAAATAAAAGAAGGCGAAGGGGTATCTCCTGAAAAAACAGCCAAGATCACAGAAGCATTGTTTCAACTCTTTCTTACTTCTGTAGCCACACCTGCTACTACCCAACCACAGGTGGCCCCTATGACAGAACAGGAAAAACAAAATCTTCCGGGAAAAAATACAGCCCGGAATTACCATCTCAATATTGTAACGCATAAAAAGCTGACTGAACAGCGGAAAGATGTGATCACACTGAACTACAATTTCGCAATGCCGATGGAACTCTCCATCACCCAAAACCTTAGATCATTTTACGATGCTGCCAGGGATAATGAAAAATGCATAGGTACGGTAGTGTTAAACGATAAATTCTATGAGCGGATGCAAATGCAGTTTGTGTTAGATGCCGACGCTATTGATATGTTTGAAAAAGAGATGAACTATGCTAGCATTAAGGCAAGGAGGAAAAGTTCTTCCGGGGGTTATATCGAAATCGGCGACCATACTTTTAACAGGACAAATGTGGCAGATAAGGGAACGGTGGTTGTACTTACGCATGCACCGGGAGCCGACCAGAACAGGGAAATGTACGAATATAAAACACAGTGGAGCATGAGGGGTGGCAATGTTTATCCCGCGGAACCACAATGGCAAAAAGGGCAGATGATAGCAATCACGCTCGCGCCGCCTGTAACGCCGCGGTTAGTGGAGTTTGAAGCAGACTTGGAAAAGCTAAAAGCAACCGGCATTGCCAGGGCCACCCTGCAAGTACGCTATTATAAATTCGGACAGGAAATGGAAGAGAACCTTCATATATCACCCGTACAGGGACAGGCATTGGTCAATAAAATAATTTATACGGATAAGGACACGAGGGGTTATGTGTATCGCCTGATCTTTAATCATACCAGTGCGGATAAACTGGCCTTGCCCTGGAGTGCTAAAGTAAATGACAATTATGTATATGCGGTGATCCCTGATGAACTTTCCGATAAAACATCCGCCTTGTTCATCAAGGCCATTGATGCTGCAAAAACCATTGTAAATCCAGGCCCTGATGGAAAGGTAAGCACGGATAAAGTACTGGATCAATTCAAAGAGGTACTAGGAACTCCTAAAACAAACTAAACTGCTTTCACTACCAATAAACTCACTTACATGAAAAAAAAAGTTATTTACCTGAAGCTGCTTGTTCTTTGTCTGTTGTTTTTCATAAGGGGATTTGCCCAACGTGAATTTGTTCAGCAGATCATACTCGATAAACCCGTAACGGCCGGGAAGCTCAAAGTTTTCCCTGGTGTATATACAGATAGCAACAACTATTATTATTTGCCCAATAAGTTACGGATGGCTGTAGATGACCAGGGCCAGTCCAAATTCTTATTTCTTTATTATGTCACGAATGTGGAGTCAGGGGAAGAGGTTGATGCATTGGCGAAAGTCGGTAAAACCGGTGGGTATTGCCACCTGGTGGTTGGACTGCATGTACTGCCTGAAGAGTTAGAAGAAGCCCGCCAGGAATTAAAGAAGATCAATCCCCGCGGAGTGATCAAGGGTCCTGTTATCTACCGGAGCGGAACGGTATCGCTTGTTACAAAAAGTGTGATCACGAATAGCGGGCTTGCTGCTACGGACCCTAATACAAAAAGGGTATTGGGGTTAGGTCCTGCTCCCGTGATGGAAGGAGATAATATCGCTGTATCGTTCTTACTCGATTCACTGGATGCCAAGATCATGTGGGAGACGCTTCAAATGCCTACACCTGATATTTCATTCAACCTCAATATGACACTGGGCGGTTTTCTTTCTCCATTAAGTTTCAGCATCGTCATGGAATGGGATAAAGTATACCAGCATAAGATATTCAATGCCGGTCTTGCAACTCCTATATTAAAATCCGAAGTAGGGATTGCGTCACAGCAACTGAAAGAGACTGGAGCAATAAGGGTTGTACAGGTAGGAGAGGAACCCAATCTTCAAAAACTACAGGACGTCATAACGAATAAGCTGATCGATCTGTGTTTTGTTCCGTTTGGTGCGGAAGGTTCCCCGAACTGGCAGGAGCTGGCCAAACCGTTGAATGATGGAAAAAGCTACCTGGACCGCGCATCGGAAGCATTGACCAAAGAAACCGAGGCTGTAGAAAGAAGGAACAGGGATATACGGGAGGGTAATATGCGGGAACGAATGTATACCGATGAAGAGAATCGTAAAAGAAGAGCGGAGAATGATATAAGGAGAAAGGCGGCGTATGACGAATTGGACAAAAAACAAAAGGAAGTAACTGCTGCAAGGACAAAAGGAGCGGAGGCTGAAGCCAAAGAAAAG
>JANNUI010000264.1:0-5037 GCA_031395125.1 Chitinophagaceae bacterium
CCCGCCTTCGCTAAAGCTACGGCGGGCGCTGCAAAAATATTGAAAATGTGCTAATTAAGATATCCTGGGGTGAGATGGCGGCTTATGGTATGATACTTTTAACCCTGAATTCGAGGGAAAAGATGATACCGTCCCGGCTGAGTATCATCTTTACTTTATCGTTGGGAGTTTGCAGTGCGACCTTATATTGGTTCAGGTTCTGGTTAAAGTTCTTGTTTACTGCCAGCACTTCATCTCCTTCTTTCAGCCCCGCCGCTTCGGCGGGAGAACCCCTGGCCACATCCCCGATGATTATTTTCCCGTTTACCAGGTACAGTTCCATACCGGCATAGGAATAGTCAAACATGTCGCTGAAGTGATTGTTGGGTGTTATATGTATATCTCCTTTTGCGTAGTTCATTATCACATTAAAGCGGCGCATGATATCATTGCCCAGCAGCCCGCCCATGTTGGGATACGATGTTACATTGTAGTCATCGCTGAAAATAAAAACAGGTACTTTCTTGAACTTATACGGCCCGATCTTCACTTCTTTTATCACGGTCAGCTCCATGTCTATCTTGCCGCCCAGCCCTTCCCCTTCTTTGGGCCAGCGTTTCCTTTTTTTGTCAATAAAATTACTGTCGTCTACAAACTCTTTCGAAAACAACATGCACAAACCGGCGCCGATGTCGAACAGGAAATTGGAAGAAACCGTTTTCGTATCCCGTACCCGCATGGGTTGGCTCAGCAGCTGGCCGAAATACGGTTTCAGCAGGTAGCCGCCGCGGGGATAGCGGATGGTGCCCCGTGAACAGAAAGTCACTTTCACGCTGTCATAATCGATTTTTACGATATAGCGGCTCAGGATGGAATAACCGATAATGCCGTCGATCCGTTCACCATACACAGCCGTGAGGATACTGTAATCGTTGGTATGAAAGTTAAGGCTGTCAACCGTCAACCCGGGGAAATGCAGTTTGCGGTTGTACAAAAAACTCACTTTGCGGATGCCGGCAATACCCCGGATCGTTTTCTCAGTGGGTTCGGGTTCCAGGCCCAGGTAATCTGCGGTTGTTGAATCCAATGAGATGCCGCTGCTGCCGGTGTCCAGTACGAAGTTGAGTGTGTCGGGAAAGTTTTCAAATTTGGCCTGAATAATGATGATGCCCCCTGTCAGTTGGATGAAGGGAATGGAGGTGATGGGCCGGGAGAGCGGCTCAATAAATTCTTCCTGTGCCGATACTGATGTACTGTGTAGCCAGGCAAGAATAATGGCAAGTTTACAAAGAATCCTGTTCATAATGTTCCGGTGCCGGGGGCCGTTTCCCTTCGTATGACAAATATTTGTCATTAAATGATGCAAACCGCTTTCCCGTTTACATAAATATCCGGCGGGTTTTCAGCAGTAACAAGCCCGTTTGTCCCTTTTTCTGCAATAGCCATGTACCTTTGCGCCATGCAGTTAAATGAGTTATATGATAAAGCTTCCTCTTTCGGCTTTCTTTCAGTGGAGGAGGGGGTTCATCTCTATCATCATGCCCCGCTGGCCGACCTGATGTTCATTGCTGATGAGCTCCGCAAAAAGCAGGTGCCGCATGGAAAAGTGACCTGGCAGATAGACCGGAATGTGAACACCACCAATGTGTGCATTGCCAACTGCAAGTTCTGCAACTTCTACCGGATACCCGGTCACCCCGAGGCATACATCACGGAAATGCCGGCCTATCGTCAGAAAATAGAAGAAACATTAAAATATGGCGGCGACCAGTTGCTGTTACAGGGGGGCCATCACCCGGAATTGGGTTTGCAGTTTTACGTTGATACGTTTCGCCGGATAAAAGCAGAATATCCAAACATCAAACTTCATACGCTGGGCCCTCCTGAAGTGGCGCATATCACCAAACTGTCCGCAGGACCCAGTGGGGAAAAAATGACACACCGGCAAGTGCTGATGGCATTGAAAGATGCCGGTATGGATTCATTACCGGGCGCAGGTGCAGAAATACTGATCGACCGGGTGCGGCGGTTAATATCAAAAGGGAAATGCGGCGCACAGGAATGGCTCGACATTATGCATGAAGCACATAAACTGAACATCACTACTTCCGCCACGATGATGTTTGGCCATGTGGAAACAATAGAAGAGCGGTTTGAGCATTTGGTGAAAATAAGGGCGGTGCAAGAGATGGCAAAGGAAGGGGGCAAATGCCTGCCTGCCGGCAGGCAGGGGTTCCTGGCTTTCATCCCCTGGACATTCCAGGATGTAGATACACTACTGGCAAAGATCCGCGGGGTACACAACTTAACGACGCCGGAAGAATATATCCGTATGATAGCCCTCAGCCGTATCATGCTGCCGAATATTAAAAATATCCAGGCCAGCTGGCTTACTGTTGGCAAACAAACAGCTTCCATCTGCCTGCACGCCGGCGCCAATGATTTTGGTTCTATCATGATCGAGGAAAATGTGGTGAGTGCCGCCGGCGCCCCGCACCGGTTTACCTATAAAACGATACAGGATACCATCCGGGAAGCCGGTTTTGAACCGCAACTGAGAAACCAGCAATACGGGTGGAGAGAGATTCCAGAGGCGATAGAAGAGCAGGTAATAAATTATTAAAACACCCCTGAACGATGTTCGCAACCTTCGCTCAGGCTCGGTTGCCCTAAAGGGGTGACTTAGGACGAAGAGTTTTTTGAGAACCAAAAAGATTTCAATTTGTAATAATATTTATTAATCAACTTCTGAAAATTTATAGCGGTTTTGCGATAGGAATATAAATTCCTTTAGGAAATTATAATTTTTCAGGGTCTAAAAGCCCCTTTAGGGGTTGGAGTATGAAGAAAACTTTCCGTTGGTTCAGGAAAATTGCATTTGCAGAAGGTGTTTCCTTTCTGGTTTTATTGCTTATAGCTATGCCGTTAAAATATTTTGCTCATATGCCGATAGCAGTAACTATTTGTGGCGGTCTGCATGGCATTCTTTTTATTGCCTTTGTTATACTTGCAAGAGAAGTAAAGAGTGATTACAAAAAAGATTTTAACTGGCTTGTAAAAGCCGGACTGGCTTCCATCATTCCTTTTGGTACTTTTTACATGGACAGGCAATGGAGAAAAGAGGAAGCAGCGCCAGTTGTATGATCATTGCACTAAAGTATTTTTTTCTTTGCTCGTTTTCATATGAAAAAATATCTTTCTGCTATATTGATTCTTTCTTTATTCATTGCCTGTGGCAGCAACAAATCCGACAAACCGGCAACAGATGAAACGGATACCGTTGCAATAATATACTCTTGGGAAGCCACATTGAACGATACCACCGGAAAACTGGAAGTGAATAAAAAAGAACCGGGTGGCCCGGACTCGCTAACCCCATCCACCGTTATTGCCTACCTGAATAAAAAAAATCCAGCTGTACAGTTACAATTCATAAAAATATCCGGGGATACTTTGTATGTATCCATACCCGATGCCAACTATCTTACCCAGCAGATGGGCTCCACAGGGCCGGTATTATTTTTTGCTGAGTCCGTTTATAATCTAACTGAAATACCGGGCATACGTTATGTGAAATATACATTTGAAGAGGGTGATCATGCCCAGCCTGATGTACTGAACAGGGACAGTTTTAAAGACCAATGAAAAACAGCTGTTTAATCATAGTAACACTGCTTTGTATTACAGCAAAAGGTCAGTTGCCCCGGGTAGCAGGCGGAACATTGAAGCGCCATGAAAATTTCCCATCACAATATGTATCACCCCGCCATGTGGATGTATGGCTCCCGGAAGAATATACTCTTAACACCAGATATGCTGTATTGTACATGCAGGACGGGCAGATGCTGTTTGACAGCAGCAACACCTGGAATAAACAAGCCTGGGATGCCGATGATGCGATTGCCGGGCTGACTAAAGAAAAAAAGATAACGGATGTTATAGTGGTGGGCGTCTGGAACAGCGGAGCTACCCGGCATACAGATTATTTTCCGCAAAAGCCATTTGAAAGCCTGTCCCCAGAAGAGAAAGAAAAAATATTTGCAGCCAGCCGCAGCAATGGTGCGGCTGTTTTCAATGAAAAAAAAGTTAATTCAGATAACTACCTGAAATTCCTGGTGACCGAACTGAAACCATTCATTGACAACACCTATTCAACCCGCAGGGAGAGAAAGAACACTTTTATTGCAGGCAGCAGCATGGGCGGTCTGATAGCGATGTATGCAATATGTGAATACCCCGGCGTATTTGGCGGCGCCGCTTGTCTTTCTACGCACTGGCCGGGTATTTTCAGTATGGACAATAACCCGGTACCTGATGCTTTCTTCAGTTATTTGCGGTCCCATCTCCCCTCTCCCAAAAAACACAAGATCTATTTTGACCATGGCACCGCAACCCTGGATGCTCTTTATCCGCCTTTGCAAAAGAAGGCGGATGAAATAATGAAAGCAAAGGGATTTACAAAAAACAATTGGATCACTAAAGAATTTCCTGGCGAAGATCACAGTGAGGCAGCATGGCGCAAGCGGCTGCATATACCCCTTCTTTTTTTACTTGGCAAGAAAAAATAAATTTTAAGGCCGGAATAAAAAACCTATCCCGCTATTGGTGCATATGGAGCGGGACAGGTTAGATACTTTTATATTAAAATTACTTCGGATACTTCTCCACTTTATTGCTGATAGGCTTTACCGTCCTGAGAAAAGCATAAATGGCTTTCAGATCCACATCCGTCATCTTACCGTAGGTGGCCCAGGGCATGATCGTATTCTCCCTGCCGGGTCTCATGTTCACCACCTGGTCCGATGCGTTATTTTTGAATTTATTGACAAACATTTCCTCCGTCCAGGCGCCGATACCGGTAGTGCTGTCGGGAGTAATATTGGCAACGGTGACTTTCATAAATCCAAGATCAAATAAAAAACCGCCGGAAAACATTTTTGAGAAATCCGGCCCATGTGGCCCCATGGGTGTATGACATTCAGAACAGACCGCCGCCGTAACAAGGTATTGGCCGTACTTTACTTTGTCTGAAGGGTCGGGCATCGTGTTATTATCCAG
>JANNUI010000495.1:0-3958 GCA_031395125.1 Chitinophagaceae bacterium
TAAAAAAGTATTGATCCAGTGTTTGGTTCTTTCCTGGTCAATGATCGTCATCAACGGGTGAAAGGCACGGTAGGTATCCCACAGGGAGAAAACGGTGTAATTGGTAAATCCTTCTGCCCTGTGAATCTTTAGATCAGTACCACGGTATTGGCCATCCACATCGGTATAAAGGTTAGGGCTGAGCATTGTGTGGTACAAGGCAGAATAAAAAACAGTTTGCTGGTCCTTTGTGCCTCCTTTGACCTCTATCTTACCTAGTTCTTTATTCCATGCGGTTATTGCATCGCTTTTGATCTTCTCAAAATTCCAGTCCTTTATTTCGATATCAAGATTCAATTTGGCGCCTTCCATACTTACACCGGAGATGCCCACTTTGGCCCTGACCAATTTATCAACACCCAGGTCAAAAGAAAAAAATGCTTTCAGGTCTTTGCCGGTTACACTGTTCATTCCTTTTCTGTTCAGTGCATCACCTCCCTGAATTAAAAAATTCTTTATGGGTTTCTCAAACCTGACATAGAAGTAAACGACCTGGTCCTTCGCCCATGATTTGCTGCGGCGGTAACCTTTTATTTCTGTATCACTAACTTTTTCGATAAATGCATCCAGCACGGGATCACGGTGTTTCAGATCAACAAGGATGCTGCCGGTGGTTGCTGATGCCGGGAAACTGTACTGGTGCATGCCTGAACGATACGATGTACTCAGTTGTGCTTTGATGTTATGCTTATCCAGCAGCACTTCATAATAACCGGGACTTGCTTTTTCATTGGCATGTGAGAAAGGTGATGCATAATCCTTGTTTTCCCATTGCACATCCCCGGTAAATGGCATGAAGAGGATATCACAATAATCGGGAATGCCTGTGCCGCTTAAATGGGTGTGAGAGAAACCATATATTTTATTATCACTGTAATGGTAGCCGCTGCAGCCATCCCAGCCTTCCAGCCTGGTATCGGGGCTCAGTTGCATCATGCCAAAGGGCATGCTGGCGCCGGGGTACGTATGACCGTGACCACCAGTACCGATAAAAGTGTTGACAAGGCTTGCCGGTTCTTTTTGAGCAGGTAGTCTAAATAGTGTAACAGAGAAAAAAGAAATAAGGAATAAGGAATAAAAAAGTACTCTTTTCATATTAATAGGTATCTGCAAGTGATTTGATCTTAATATTTTTCTTGACTGCATCAGTCGAAATGATTGATTTGAACTTAACTACCTTCTTTTCCCCCGGCAGGAGATGGAAATAATTATCGTCCAGTTCTACTCCATCCGGCACATCAATAAAAACGCCGTAGGCAAATTTATCACTACTTAACTCAATTTGGTTGCCGTTCAAAAGTTTCCAGTTGATCCTGGGGACTGGTAGGTTCAGCTCTTTGGGCGGCAGGAAGAAATACAGTGCTTCAGACAGTACCTCATTTTTTCTTTTTACCCTGAATACCCAATAACAATCTTCAAAATCATTTTGGAAAATAAAGACCTTTGGATGCTCCATGATCACGGGCTTTCCCTTCTCCACCCTGAAAACAGGGCTTTTTTCCCAACTACTCAGTCTTTTCCCCGAAAAATCAAAAGCTTCCGCCTCCAGCCGGGCATCAAACGATTCGTCCTTCTCCGAAACAAAGGTCAGTTTCAGTTCGGGGCTGTCTGTCACAGGTACACTCAGGAGGTATGCAGCATAACTTCGCTTTGTTTCATAAAACAAAGCTTTCTTTCTTCCGTAATAATCCACCGCACTCCAGCTTACCACCGGCCAGCAATCGTTCCATTGCCAGAACAGGGTGCCCATAGTTGCCGGCATATTCCTTCGGTGCGCTTCAATGGCAGTCCGGATTGCATCGGCCTGCATCAATTGCGAAACATATACAAGGTCTTCAAAAGTTTTGGGTGTTCTGAACTTATTTTCGATGTACATTTTTATGTTAGGGTAACCGAAGGGATGTTTCTGGTGCGCCTTCATCGTGGCCGAAGAAGTATCCAATTCATTGGACCTGGCAAATTGCCGGATGGTCTTCATGTCAGGGAATGCCTGCATACCATACTCGCTGTTGAATCTCCCAACTTTTTCGTTGTATTTCTCTACCGGCTCCCTGCCCCACCATACTCCCCAGTAGTGAACATCACCCTGCCTGTAAGCCTCTTCCCTCCCCCATCCCAGCGATGGCGATGAGGGCCAGTAAGGCCGCAGCGGGTCCAGTTCTTTTAAAATATCCGGGATGAGCTGTTGAAAGATCTTTTTATAATCATTCCAGAGTTTGGCGGAGTCGGTGGCTGAATACCCGTATTGTTTTTGCCAGCCCCAGTTGTACCATGCCTCGTCGATCTCATTATTGCCGCACCAGAGTACAATACAGGGATGCTGCCGCAACCGCTGCACCTGGTAACGGACCTCCTCTTCCACATTCTTTAAAAAAGGATCATCACCGGGATATAAAGCTCCTGCAAACATAAAGTCCTGCCAGACCATGATGCCGTATTCATCGCAGAGATCATAGAACTCATCGTCTTCATACACGCCACCACCCCATACACGGAGCATATTGATATTGGCCTCTTTCGCCGACCTGATCAGTTTCCGGTACAGGTTCAGTTTTTTTGCCCTTGGTAAAAAGCTTTCGCAGGGTATCCAGTTAGCGCCTTTGATGAAAGTGGGTTTACCATTTACTGTAAAATAAAATGAACGGCCGATGGAGTCCGGGTTGGTAACTAGTTTAACATTCCATCGCTTACTTACTGTATTCACCGTTTTCTTCTCAGCATCCCATGCTTCCCAGTGGATGGGCTTCCAGATGCCACAGGTGACCAAACGCGGCCCCCAGTCCCAGCCATACTGGTACTGTGCCTTGCGGCTGAACATCCGGGTATTCTCACCAGCAAGTTCCATTGGGCTAACAGCAGCTAATGAATCATCATGTTTCACAGCAGATGAAAAAATGATCCGCAGTTCGTTTTGTTGTTTCTTCAAAAAAGGTTTTACATCGATCCTCCATTGACGGAACATATTACCGGCTTCCAGGATCAATTGGTCATTCAGGTAAACTTTTGCATAAGTGTCAAGCCCGTCAAACATAAGGCTGATGTTTTGTTTGGAAAAGACCTGGGGTGATGGAGTAAAAACAGTTTTGTATTCCCAATCCTCTTTTTCAACCCACTGAACCTGTTTTTCATTATCGCCAATGAAAGGGTCAGGGATCAGTTTATTAGCCAACAGGTCTGTATGCACGGTACCGGGAACTTCGGCCTTATACCATTTTGTGCCGTTTGCTTTTCTGAATTGCCAGGAGGAGTTAAATGCAAGCGAGATCTGCTGGGCGGAAAGTTGATTTATAAAAAGAAGAAATAAGAATAAAACTAATCTCATAAAGCAAAGGTCTTTATATTTTCACAGCAAAGAACAGGAGAAGCAGAGTAGCGCAGAGAGTTCTCTGCGAAACTCCCCGATCTCATTTCTCTGCGGCAGATATCCCGCTATCCAAGTGCATTTCTCAGATCTTTCATGTCAGCAACACTGATCGCATTATTCATATAACTCTCCTCCAACTCCCTAAAGGCCGGGTGAATAAAACCCATAGGGCTTTCTTTTTTCCCTCTCAGTGAAGAATGAAATTCGGTACAGCCTGTTTTCTCCGCCAGCATCCGGATATTATCCTGCCGGACACCGCTTCCCGGCATGATGATGATCCGGTCATCGGCTTTCTTATTCAATTCGGCTACCAGTTCCACCCCGTCAACCACCAAAGGTTTTTGGCCTGAAGTAAGAATTCTCTCACAGCCAATTTCAACCAATTGCTCCAATGCCTCAAAGGGGTCTTTACAACGGTCGAATGCCCGGTGAAAAGTGATTCCCAGCGGATAAGCCGCCTCTACTAATTGAGCAGTTCTCACCACATCAATGCTGCCGTCCATATTCAGTAAACCGATCACCACCCCGTCACAGCCCAATTGTTTGCAGAGTCTG
>JANNUI010000583.1:0-6579 GCA_031395125.1 Chitinophagaceae bacterium
CGCCGCCTTCGGTGGTGACCCAGATGCTCCCGGCGGCAAACTGGCTGCTTTCCCCGTCATAGACGATATTGTTCAGCTCCACCGTAGTGCTGCCAGCCAGGATCTTTCCGTGACGGAAATCAAGGCCATTTAGCGAATTCCTTATCCCTGACAGTTGGGTGGAACTGAGCAATGACTGGCTTTTTACGGAAAGGTTTGCATCTTCTAATTGAACCCTCAGATCTTTTTTCAGCTTCAGGTCAATGGTGCCGTTTACAATTTCTAATTGTTCGAGATCCATGAATTCATTCACAGCACCGAGCGACTGGAAGATGGTTTGTTTCTCCTGCTTTTTGTTTGGTTCAGCTGTGTAGTTAATATGGGGCCGGATCATGGCGGCGCTTCTTGCCTTGAGTTTTCTTTCAAACACCAGGTCATCCCATGAAAGGCCTTCCAGCCTGAATTCCGGAACGCTGAAGCTGTTAAGGATTTTACCATTGTCTAATTTGTTGAAGAGAAAACTGCTGAGGATGATGCGGTCGTCCCGCAGCCGGACACTGTCAAACTTCATACTGTAGCTGCTGTCTTTTATAAAATTCTCATAATTGCGTATGGCCATCGTAAAACTTCTGACATTGATCGGCTTTACAGCTTCCTGGTCCACACTGAGCCCCTGCATCTCAAAATTATTTTTACTGAAGGCAAAAGAGGTCGGTTTACCGTCTTTGATGGTTTTTATATCGAAGTCTGCATTCTGCACCACTACGAACCCCAGTAGCAGGTTACCGGTCAGTTGCTGTACGATCTTCTCCAGTTTTGGAATTGATTTCTTCGGTCCTTTCTTTCTCCCGGCATCCACTTCCAGGCTGAAGTTGGGGTTGAGGCAGTAAACAGAATCTGCTTTGATGACCTCTGCCCGGTACAGCGTATCAAAATCAATATTGGTGAGTTTTAAGGTGTCAAAAAATACCCGGAAGGAGGAGGTGGAGCTGTCAGTCCTGGTGGCTGCAATCGTGCAACTGTCAAACTCCACTAATTTATTCTGCAGGTTGAAGCGGAAACTGCTGAAGGATAACCGGTGCCTTCCGTCAGGAAAGATAATATCCTGGTTATTGCTCCGCAGCACCACATTATCACTGAACAGCAGTTTTTCCTGGCCGGTCAGCCGGGCTGTATCCACCTGCAGGTTATCAATATGAAAATGAATATTACTGATATGCAGGGGAAGCTGTCCGGGCTGTACTTTATTGATGAGGGAAAACCTGCCATCATCGATCTGGAAGCGGTTTACCTGCAGTACTTTCAGGGCATCCTGAATGGAATTATATACTTTACCCATTTCATAGGGGATGGAAACATCTTTAGGCCGGCGGCGCAGGGTATCTTTTGTAAGCCGCAGCGTGGTGACCTGGATATCCGGCGACTGCAGGCTGAGCGAATCGATCAGCAATTTTTTCTTCAGCACCAGCGGCAACAGTGCCTTTAGCTGCAGCCGGATCTCTTTCACCGCAAAACGATAAGAGGAAGGAGCGGTCAACGTATCGGTGGTCATGAAAACGGCCTTCTTAATGACCATCTTCCGGCTGAAATAATTGTAGCTGAGTTTTTCCACTTTCAGCTTCAGCTTTCCGATTGATTTTTTCTCCACGGTATCTTGCAGCAGGTCTTTGGCATGGGCAATGAACCAAAAATGGAATGCGGTGAGCAGCATGGCAAGGATGCCAAGAAATATCCCGGTTATTTTAAGGAGTTTTCTGCCAAAGCGTTTTATGGTCAAGGGAGGGGATAAATTAGCTATGAAATTAATACAATCCCGCTGCTTGTAAAATGAAAACCCCTGTTTCGCAGCAGGAAACAGGGGTTACTATATTTTTTTTACGATTAGCTAACATTTGAGCCCGGTGAAACCGGGTTTTCGGGCTTCAGCAATTGCAGTTTGCCATCACTGTCTTCAGCGGTGAGTATCATTCCCTGGCTTTCGATCCCTTTCATCTTCCTTGGCGCCAGGTTGGTAACCACAATAACCTGTTTGCCTACCATCTCTTCCGGCGGGTAGTGCAAGGCAATACCGGAAACAATTGTTCTTTTTTCTGAGCCCAGGTCAACTTCCAGTTTCAGGAGCTTGTCCGCTTTCTCCACCTTTTCGCAGGCAGTTACGGTGCCGGCCTTCAGCTCCAGTTTGGCAAAGTCATCGTACTGGATTGTTGGTTTCCCCCTTTCCCCGCCGGCTGGCTGGGTGTTATTGTTCTGTTCCATTTTGGTTTCTTCTTTTTTTATGAGGCCTGATTTTAGTTTTTCAATCTGTGATTTAATTTCATCGTCTTCAACTTTCCTGAATAATAACTGCGGTTCCCTTAAACTGTAACCCACACTCAGCAGTTTCAGGTTCCCGGCATTTTTCCAGTCCAGCATTTTGTCCACTACTTTCATCATGTGCAGCATCTTCTTTGCGGTATTGGGCAGAAAGGGATTAATGAAAACGGTAAGGTTGGCGCATAACTGTAAACAAATGTGTAAGCAGTTGTCTATCTCTTTTTGAGCAGTCACGGCCCCCTCTCCACCTGTGGAGAGGGCTGGGGTGAGGTTTTTCGCCTTTATCCACGGCTCTTTTTTCTGCATGTACTGGTTGCCTTTTCTTGAAAACTCGATCACCTGGAACAAGGCATCCCTGAAATGATAATGCTCCAGTGCCGACTCTATTCCGGTCCTGCTTTTTTCAAATTCAGCCAACATTGCCTTGTCTGTATCATCCAGTTTATCCTCATGCAGTTTGGGCACTTTGCCCCCGCAGAGTTTATGCATCAGCACAAAAGTGCGGTTCACAAAATTCCCGAATATGGAAACCAGTTCACTGTTCACAGCATCCTGGAAACCTTTCCAGGTGAATTCGCTGTCTTTTGTTTCCGGGGCAATTTGAGTAAGGTAGTAACGCAGCATGTCCACACATTGCCCGCCGCCGTTTTCTTTCTTTACAAAATCATTGATATAATCCCGCATCTCCAGCTTCCAGTTGCGGCTGGTACTCATTTTATCGCCTTCCAGGTTCAGGAATTCATTGGCCGGTACATTATCCGGCAGGATATTTCCATGCAGCTTCAGCATGACGGGAAAGATGATGCAATGGAAAACGATATTGTCCTTGCCGATAAAATGTACCAGTTTGGTTGCTGAGTCCTCCCAATAAGGTCTCCAGTCCTTATTATTGTCAATCGCCCATTGTTTGGTGGCGCTGATATATCCGATAGGGGCATCAAACCAAACATAGAGGACCTTTGCCCCCCCACCCCCCAAGGGGGGGATTTTGGTGCCTGATAGCTTGGGTTTTCCTTCTTTTAACTTCAGCAACAAGGCGTTTATTACCCCATCAGTTTCATGTAACACCTGTTCATTTGTAAAACGTATTACTTCAAAGCCCAGCCTGTTTAGTTCAGCTGTTCTTTCATCATCATTTATTTTATTTTCAGGTAACTGATGAATCAACCCATCTATTTCTATTATCAGGGTTTCTTCAAGGCATATAAAATCAGTAATGAACTTATTAATGATATGCTGTCTTCTGAATTTTAACCCGCCAATTTTTTTCCCCCGTAAAATTTGCCATAAAGCATTTTCTGCTTCAGTTGGGTTGTTGCGATGCTTCTCCACAAAGGTTTTAAGAAGGCTATAAGTAGTAGGGTCAGCAGTCCGGTAATGGTAAGCAGTTTTAGAATTATAGGGTTCTTCGATCCCCCCCTTGGGGGGTGGGGGGGCCTGGATTGGAACTGGTACTCCCCAGTCGAGATCCCTGGTCACCGCCCTTGATTGCAGTCCCCCTTCGATCCAGCCCCTGCACTGGCCGGTTACATTGGCCCGCCAGTCGTCTTTATGCTGCTGTAATATCCACTCCCTTAAGAATTGTTCATGTTTTCCCAACGGTAAATACCAATGCGTGGTTTTTTTCTTTACAGGGGCTTTGCCGCTCAAAGTACTGACTGGGTTTATCAGTTCATCCGGGCTGAGGGTACGGCCGCAATTCTCACATTGATCACCATAGGCCCTGTCGCTGCCGCAATTGGGACAAGTACCTTTTATATACCGGTCAGCCAAAAAACTGTTGGCTTCCTCGTCGAAGTACTGCTCACTTTCTTTTATTTCCAGTTCCCCGGCGTTGTTCAGTTTGGTAAAAAACTCCTGCGCAGTTTCATGGTGCAGCGGGTCGCTGGTACGGTGATAGATGTCAAAGGAAATATCGAGGTCATCGAAATCCTCTTTCATTGCCTGGTGGTATTTGTCAATGATGGCGCGGGGGGTTGTCCCTTCCTTTGCCGCCTGGATCGGAATGGCGGTGCCATGTTCGTCGCTGCCGCACACAAATACAACATCCCTTTTTTGTGCCCGCAGGTAGCGAACGTAAATATCGGCAGGGATATAGGCCCCGGCCAGGTGCCCCACATGTTTCAGGCCGTTGGCATAGGGCAGGGCAGAGGTCACTAAATATCGCTTGGGGTCTGTCATTTACCAGTTGTGTCGTTAATAGCCTGCAAAAATACCGGATTGAAAACCATTGCCCAAAATGAACGATTTCAGGTAGTGGGTCAGTTCTATTTTTTTCACCCCGGAGGCAGGGAGTACACAAAGAAAGAGGGAGGTAACTCTGTTTAGCACTGTGTTCCCGGGGTCTCCGTGGTTTTGTACTTAATATTCAGAATTTAAAGTGAGACACTACCCGATTTCAGATAACTTTATCCGAAACAAAAAAAGTATGATAAAAACTCCACCTTATCTTCAGAAAGGCGATACCATCGGTCTTGTTTGTCCTGCCGGGTACATGGATGCTGACAGCGTGCAAACCTGCATTCAAACTTTAAAAGAATGGGGATACCAGGTGAAAGTTGGCAACACGGTTGGCAGTGATTCGGAAACTTTTTTTGCCGGATCCGATGAAGAAAGGCTGACTGACCTTCAGCAAATGCTGGATGATGAGGAAGTGAAGGCAGTGCTCTGTGCAAGGGGCGGATACGGCACCGGAAGGATCATTGAAGACATCCGGTTCAAGAAATTCAGGAAAAACCCGAAATGGATAATTGGCTACAGCGATATCACGGTGCTGCATTTGCATCTTTACTCCAATTATTATATCTCTTCCTTGCATTCGCCGATGGCAGCTGCTTTTAATGATGGCGGTCATTCCAACCCCTTTGTCGCATCATTAAAAGATGTGCTGGAAGGGAAGAAAATAAAATACAGCTGCGGTCCCAATGACTTTAACCGTATCGGCGAGGCAGAAGGTGAACTGGTAGGGGGCAACCTGGCCCTGCTGGCACACCTGGTGGGAACAGCGTCAGATGTAAAGACCAAAGGCCGGATTCTTTTTATGGAGGATGTGGGGGAGCAATTGTACAATATTGACCGCATGATGCACCAGCTGAAAAGAAGCGGAAAGCTTTCAAAACTGGCAGGGCTGGTGGTCGGCATTTTCAGCGATATAAAAGATACCGAAAGACCATTTGGCCAATCCACCCATGAGATAATATGGGAAGTGATCAAGGAGTATGATTACCCGGTCTGTTTTGATTTCCCGGTAAGCCATACCGATCTGAACTATGCCCTGAAAGTGGGGGTGGAATACAAACTGAAGATCACCAATTCTAAAGTGGTACTGGCGGAATGATCATTCAACCCGATAGCTATCGGGTTTAGGGTAGCTTACAAACCTGCCACCGGCATTGATCTTGTAATACGCCAAATCATTGATGGCTTTATTGTCAACGGTCATCTTTGAGTCCTGGATGATCCGGTAATCTTTATACAGGCAGGAGGAGATATTATAACCGGTCTTTTTTTTAGATCCAGTTACAGCGGCCTTCAGCGATGCTATATATTCACCGGACTTCTTGGATGAGATAAGATATACCACCTGTGTGCCGGTACTGTCGCTCCTTCTTTTTTCTTCCAGTAAGACCAACAGGTCAAAATTCTGCTGGGACGTGATCTTTCCGACCAACGAAAATTTCCGGTTCTTGAATTTATTATTCGCATTGGCCGGCAATACCAGCGGGAACCATTTCTTTACCGTGGAACTGTCCAGTGCCGTTACGTCTTCCGGGTTGGTATCGAAATTAAGGCTGTCTGCCAGGCTGATCTCCCGGGTACCCTGTAACAATTCGGCGTAGCTGATGGGTTCCTGTGCAGAAGCTACGACACCGGAAACCAGCAAACAGAATAGAATATAGCGCTTCATTATATAAATGTAAAACAGTATCAGCTCTGACACAATACCATTTTTGGGGTATAACACCCAAGCGGCTGATAATGAATGAATCAGAGCCAGCCCCAGGCTGATTCACAGCAGTACAAAGGATGAAACAACCTTATAAATTCAGCAGAGAGTCTAATTTATGGATGGTTTCTTTGTGCTGGTACAGGTCGTTGTGATGTCCGCCTTTGATGCTGATCAGTTCATCTTCCGGCTTGAAGAGGGATTCCAGCTTCCTTGAATTTTTGTAAACGACCACCCGGTCCCTGGTTCCGTGGAAAATAGAAACCGGCGCCGCCACATCCCGTAGGTATTTGTAGGTGGGTAACTGGTAGTGGAGCATCAAGCGTACAGGATAGATGGGC
>JANNUI010000276.1:0-1746 GCA_031395125.1 Chitinophagaceae bacterium
GGGCGGTCGCGGCGCGGCTTGCCGACATCGCCTATGTCACCGACGATAATCCGCGCACGGAGGATCCGGCCGCGATACGCCGCGCCGTGATGGCGGAGAGCAAGGGATTGATCGAGATCGGCGGGCGGGCGGCCGCGATCCGCGCCGCGGTCGACGAATTGCGGTCAGGCGACATCCTGCTGGTGGCGGGCAAGGGACATGAATACGGCCAGACCATCGGCGCCACGGTCGTGCCGTTCAGCGACCATGACGCGGTCAGGGCCGCGGCCGAGGGCAGGGATTATCATGGCTGAGCCGTTGTGGACCTCGGACGAACTGGTTGCCGCCACGGCTGGGCGCATGATGGGCGATGTGGCTCTGCCGCTCAACGGCGTGTCGATCGATACGCGGAGCACAGCGCCGGGCGACATTTTCGTGGCGATCAAAGGCGAGCGTCACGACGGGCATGAGTTCGTCGCGGCGGCGCTCAAGGCAGGCGCTGGTCTGGCCGTCGTTTCGCATGTCAGCGATGAGATGACAGCGGCGGGGCCGTTGCTGGTGGTCGATGGCGATCCGCTGCGGGGTCTCGAAGCGATGGCGCGCGCGTCGAGGGCGCGGAGCCAGGCGCAGATCATCGCGGTCACCGGCAGCGTCGGCAAGACCTCGACAAAGGAAATGCTCAAGACGGCACTCTCGGCATCGGGGGCGACGCATGCCTCGGCCGCCTCCTACAACAATCATTGGGGCGTGCCGCTGACGCTTGCCCGCATGGCCCGCGACACGGCCTATGGGGTGTTCGAGATCGGCATGAACCATGCGGGTGAAATCAGGCCGCTGGTGAAGCTGGTGCGTCCGCAAGTGGCGCTGATCACCACCGTGGAAGCGGTGCACAGCGAATTCTTTCCCGATATCGGCGCCATCGCCGACGCCAAGGCGGAAATCCTCGAGGGCTTGGAGCCCGGCGGCGCCGCGGTGCTCAACCGCGACAACGCCATGTTCGAACGCCTGGCGGCGCGGGCGAAGACGCTCGGCGTCGCCCGGGTGGTGAGCTTCGGTGGCCAGGCCGGCGCCACGGTGTTGCTGAAGGGTCACTCGGCGTTCGCCGGCGGTTCCACGGTCGAGGCCGAACTGGGCGGCAAGCGCCTCGATTACACCGTGGGCATCGCGGGCGCGCACTGGGTGATGAATTCGCTGGCGGTGTTGGCGGTGGCGCACGCGCTTGGCGCCGACGTGGCGGAAGTCGCGGCGGGCCTGGCCGAGATCGCGCCCCTCAAGGGGCGCGGCCAACGCCACTGGGTGCCAATCGGCGCCGGAACCTTCGAACTCATCGACGACAGCTACAACGCCAGTCCCGCCAGCATGCGCGCCGCCTTGCAGACGCTCGGCGCCAGCCCCGCCGGCGCCCAGGGCCGGCACGTCGCCGCCCTGGGGGACATGCTGGAACTGGGCGAGCGCAGCCGCGAGCTGCACCTGGCCCTCGCGGCCGATTTGATAGCCGCCGGCGTCGACCTGGTGTTTACCGCCGGTCCGCGGATGCGGGCGCTGCACGACCATTTGCCGCCGGCCTTGCGCGGCGCCCATGCCGCTACCGCCGGCGATTTGATCGGGCGCCTGCATCACGCGTTGCGCGGCGGCGACGTGCTGCTGGTCAAGGGCTCCAATGGCAGCCGCATGGGCAAGGTGGTGGAAGCCCTGCTCGCCGGCACGCCCGCGCCCGCGCGCGCGGCCAATGGTTGAGGCGGAACATGCTCTATCACCTCCTCTATC
>JANNUI010000636.1:0-2211 GCA_031395125.1 Chitinophagaceae bacterium
ACGGGTGCATACATCAGCAGCCACCGTGGCAGTGATGCCCGAGGCGGAAGAAGTGGATTTTGAACTAAACCCCGCCGATGTAAAAATGGAAACAGCCCGCAGTGGTGGTGCCGGTGGTCAGAATGTAAATAAAGTGGAGACGAAAGTAATGCTTACCCATATCCCAACCGGCACTGTGGTGATCTGCCAAACAGAGCGTTCACAATTAGGCAACAGGGAAAAGGCTATGGGCATGCTCCGTACCCGGTTGTATGAAGAGCAGGTGAGAAAACAGGAAGAAGAAATTGCCAGGCACCGGAAAAGTTTAGTGAGCACAGGGGACCGCAGCGCCAAGATCAGGACCTATAATTTTCCGCAGGGCCGGGTCACAGATCACCGCATCGGGCTGACACTTTATAACCTCGATGCTGTTTTGAACGGTGATATTAAAGAACTGATCGATGCCCTTCAGTTTGCCGAGAATTCAGAGAAACTGGCCAGGCAAAACTGACAATCACTTTGCCGGGAATGGGGCGGCAATGCACTGAAATCTATATTTTAAAATAACAGGGAGCCTGCATTAGTTGCCGTATAAATTTTTTAATCATTGCCAGTCCTCATAAGGGAAAAGGCGCAAATCAAACTGTATGTTAGATCAGCTTTTCAACATTGTAAAACAATTCGGGAAAGATGCTGTGGTGAATAACCCAGATGTTCCCAATGAGTATAACCAGGAAGTGATGGCAGATGCCACCCAAACGATAGCCAGCGGTTTTCAGAACATCATGGCCGGGGGCGGTTTTCAAAACATTCTTGATCTCTTTAGGGGCGGAGGAAATCAAAGCGGGGTTAGTTCCGGGGGAAGTATCGGGGGTTTGCTGAAAAATCCCATGGTTACGATGATGATCGGTTATTTCATCAGCAAACTGGTGAGCAAATACAAAATGAGTCCATCTGCAGCCAGCAAAGTGGCCAATAACCTAATTCCCAATTCTATCAATGACCTGATACAACAGACCAACGATCCGGGCAATGAAAAGGCCACTTTGGACAACCTGGTAGGTGCACTGGTAGGCCGGGCAGGGACTGAAGAGCAACTAGCAGCAACGCAAGGGCAAGTCGGCGGTGGTGGTATGCTTCAAAACCTGCTGGACAAATTTACCGGGGGAGGAAACGGAGGTTCGGGTGCCGGAGGATTTGATCTCCAGGATATTATTAGCGGACTGACCAATAAGGCTCAGAATAAGTTCCAGGATCAGCAAAGCGGTGGCGGGGGGCTGATGGACCTTATAAAAGGGTTTATGAGTTGATTGAGGTTATCTTTTTCAGGCCGCCCCACAAAAAGCGGGGCGGCTTTTTTATTGCCCAAAATCTTTTTGGCATGAAATTTCGAAAGTAGGAGAAAGGCTTGCCGTCTAATAAGTCTTGGTTCTTTGTAAGCTGATTGTCAGCTTTTTCAGTTAGGGATGAATACGATCAGAAATTTTTCATCCGGCGGCCATGGGATGTAATTGTTTGAATAATGGCATCGTAACCTTACAAACAGCTGTACAGGATTTTACGAATGTGCACTAAGTGTAAGTACGGAGCCTGGTCTTTTAAACTTTCATTAACAGCAAACATCACACTACCGGCAGTAAATTTGCGTTATACAATTACAGATCTTATTATAAAAGCAGTCAATTTTCTCATAAGCAGTTAGTTTTGGTTGCGACCCCTGTTTCCACAGGGGTCTATTTTTTTATATACCTCCTGTGACTGAAAAACCACCCCACTGCACAGCCCCCGGCATCGGCAAGTATATCCCCTTCATCAAAAGAGCGGTTCACCACAAAATATTTCTGAGCGAACTCCATCCCAATGCCATAGGCCAGGGCCAATAATGCGATCACTATAAAACCTTTCTTTAGCGCCCGTATATCCATCTTATACCTGAGCAGGGACCAGCACCATAGAAAAACCAGGAGGGCAAACAGGCCAACGTGCACCCATTTATCAAACCATATCTTGCCCAGCCAGTCATTTTTGGGAAAGGCAGAGCCCGGTAGCGTGAGCAATACAGTGGAGATGATCCACCACAATAAAGCGGGCAGTACAGATGGACGGAGTGCCTTCAATATTTTTTTGGCAATAATAAAATAAAATGACTGCCTTGGGGAAATAAGTTTGCAGGTTGGAGTTACCAATAAAAAGGAGCCCCGGAAGAGGCCCCTTGTTTAACCAACTATAGAA